>NZ_NEVB01000204.1:0-979 GCF_002259925.1 Aeromonas sp. A35_P
CACCGTGGCCTCGGTGGATGGCACTACCCACACCGTGACCATCACCATCACTGGCGTGAACGATGCTGCGGAGATCACCGGTACCGATACCGGTGGTGTGACCGAAGATGAAAGCAACCCGACCCTGACCGAGACCGGCACCCTGACCGTGACCGACGTGGACGGGGCCGACGAAGCCAAGTTTGTTTCTGGCAACGGCACCCCGAGCGCGGGTGCGCTGGGTAGCCTGACCATCACCGAAGGCGGCGCCTGGACCTACAACGTCGACAACAGCAAGGTGCAGTACCTGGGCGAGGGCGAGACCAAGGTTGAGACCTTTGTGGTCGAGTCCGTCGATGGCACCACCCATACCGTGACCATCACCATCACTGGCGTCAACGATGCCGCGGTGATCACCGGTACCGATACCGGTGGCGTGACCGAAGATGAAAGCAACCCGATCCTGACCGAGACCGGTACCCTGACCGTGACCGACGTGGACGGGGCGGACGAAGCCAAGTTCCTGGCGGGCAACGGCGTGGCCAGCACTGGCGCGCTGGGCAGCCTGACCATCACCGAAGGCGGCGCCTGGACTTACAACGTCGACAACAGCAAGGTGCAGTACCTGGGCGAGGGTGAGACCAAGGTCGAGACCTTCACCGTGGCCTCGGTGGACGGCACCACCCACACCGTCACCATCACCATCACTGGCGTCAACGACAGCGCCGTCATTGGCGGTACTGACTCCGGCAACGTGGTGGAAGACGAGAGCAACCCGACCCTGACCGAGACCGGTACCCTGACCGTGACCGACGTGGACGGCGCGGACGAAGCCAAGTTTGTTTCTGGCAACGGCACCCCGAGTGCGGGCGCACTGGGTAGCCTCTCCATCACCGAAGGCGGCGCCTGGACCTACAACGTCGACAACAGCAAGGTGCAGTACCTGAGCGAGGGCGAGACCAAGGTCGAGACCTTTGTGGTCGAGTCCGTCGATGGCACT
>NZ_NEVB01000204.1:1144-28609 GCF_002259925.1 Aeromonas sp. A35_P
TTTGTGGCGGGCAGCGGCACCCCGAGTGCGGGCGCACTGGGCAGCCTGACCATCACCGAAGGCGGTGCCTGGACCTACAGCGTCGACAACAGCAAGGTGCAGTACCTTGGCGAGGGTGAAACCAAGGTCGAGACCTTCGTGGTCGAGTCTGTGGATGGCACTACCCACACCGTCACCATCACCATTACTGGCGTGAACGACAGCGCTGTTATCGGCGGTACCGATACCGGTGGCGTGATCGAAGACGAAAGCAACCCGACCCTGACCGAGAGCGGCACCCTGACCGTGACCGACGTGGATGGCGCGGATGAAGCCAAGTTTGTGGCGGGCAACGGCGTGGCCAGCACTGGCGCACTGGGCAGCCTGACCATCACCGAAGGCGGCACCTGGACCTACAACGTCGACAACAGCAAGGTGCAGTACCTGGGTGAGGGCGAGACCAAGGTCGAGACCTTCACCGTGGCCTCTGTCGATGGCACTACCCACACCGTCACCATCACCATCACCGGTGTGAACGACTCTGCCGTGATCGGTGGCACCGACGCTGGTGCGGTCACCGAAGATGAAAGCACTCCGCTGCTGACCGAGACCGGTACCCTGACCGTGACCGACGTGGATGGCGCGGACGAAGCCAAGTTTGTTTCTGGCAACGGCACCCCGAGCGCGGGTGCACTGGGTAGCCTGACCATCACCGAAGGCGGTGTCTGGACCTACAACGTCGACAACAGCAAGGTGCAGTACCTGGCTCAAGGTGAGACCCGTATTGAAACCTTCACCGTCAAGAGTGTGGATGGCACCAGCCATAGCGTCTCGGTCACCATCACCGGTACCAACGACGCGCCAACCCTGAGTATCGACAAGGGGGCCGTGGTCTCCGAAGAAGGGCTTGCCGGCGGCATTGCCGATACGGCAGGCAGCAGCGATACCACCGACAGCGTGGCCGCCAGTGGCAAGATCACGGTCGGCGACGTTGACAGCCAGGATACGCTCACCATCAGCCTGAACGGGCCGGCTGGCCTGACGGCTGGCGGTGCCGCGGTGCAGTGGAGCTGGAATGCCGCCACCAAGGTGTTGACCGGTTATACCGGCACACCGGGCGGCGCCGACTACAAGGCGGTCATGGATGTGAAACTGACCGCGCCTGCCGGCAACGGCAAGGGCGACTGGAGCTATGACGTGACGCTCAAGGCCCCGCTGGATCATCCGGTCAAGGGCAGTGAAGACGTACTCAACTTCCAGATCGGTGTGACCGTATCGGATGGCAAGACCACCACCACCGGCAGCCTGCCCATTTCGGTCGAGGACGATTCACCGGTGGCTGGTGACATGGCGGCCGTCTCCGTCATCAAGACCAACATTCCGGATACCCTGACCGGCCTGTTTGATCTGACCAAGTACAGTGGCAGCAACCAGACGACCCTGAACGTGAGCGGTTTCAGCATCACGGCGCTGGGCTTTACCTCATCGACCAACTCGACTCTGACGACGGCCAATGTCAACGGCTCCAGCGCCGGGCTGGGGGTTTCCAGCGTCGGTTCACCGAACCACAACCTCGCCAACGAGGTGGACTTCCGCCACTTCGCAGACGGCACTTCGGCATCCGAGCAGCTGATCATCAAGCTGGATGCGGGCAAGGTGGCCTATGGCGCCAACATCAAGTTCAGCCAGATGTTCGGTGGCGAGCTGGAGAGCGGGGTGGTCGAGTTCTACCGCGGCGGCGTGCTGATCGGAACCCAGACCTTCAGCTCCAATGCGGCGGGTGGCGACTATGCCGAGAACTTCCAGGTGCAGCAGGGTGGTTTCGATACCATGGTCATCAAGGCCACCAACAATGGTAACGGCCTCTATGGCGACAACAGCGACTTCACCGTGAAGAGCATCGAGTTCCTCGGGGCGACGACGGCACCGGCCATCGCTTACGGTTCCGGCACGGTCACCCCGCAGTGGGGCGCCGACGGCAAGGGTTACATGCAGCTGGTCGGTTCTACCGAGACCGGGCTGACCACGGCGACCGGCAAGCTGATCACCACCTCGATGGAATCGGCCAATACCCTGGTCGGCAAGGCCAGCGATGGTACCCTGGTGTTCCGTCTGGAATTTACCCCGGCCACCGGCAAGTGGGAGTTCTTCCAGTATCAGAACATGTCCAAGCCGCTGGGCGATGGCGACATCGACTTCCAGATCAAGGTGGTGGATGGCGACGGCGACTGGAGTCTGGGCTCTTTCGCCACCAAACCGCTGTTTACCCCCATTGTGCAGTCGGTCTCCAGTGAGAGCACGACCGAGGGTAGCAACCTGCTGCATACGGTAACGCTCTCTGATGCGACCCAGGAGGCGACCCAGTATGACTTCGGCATCAAGGGCAGCGGTACCAATCAGGCTTCCAGCCTTGACTGGGGTACTGCCCAGTTCAGCAATGGAGTGACCTACAACAGTGCCACCGGCAAGATCACCGTGCCGGCCGGGGTGTCGGGCTTTACCGTGACCATACCGACGGTGGACGATCGTCTGGTCGAAGCGAATGAAACCCTGACCGTGACCGTTGGCGGTCAAAACGGCACTGGTACCATCATCGACAACGATCGTGCGCCGGTGACCACGGGTGGTTACAGTGCCGGCAAGGAAGATACGCCGCTGGTGCTGAAGTGGGCCCAGTTTGGTGCCAGCGATGATCAGGCGGCCTCCGATCTGAGCGTGCAGATCAATACTCTGCCGCTGAGCGGCAAGCTGGAGTACCTGAACGCAGCCGGCCAGTGGATCGCGGTGAAGGCGGGGGATCTTGTCTCCTACGCCGATATCGACAGCGGCCACCTGCGTTTCGTACCGGGCCTCAACGAGTCGAGCACCAATGCCAGCAACGGCAATGGCGTCGTGACCGGCAACCTGCAGGGCGACTATGCCAGCTTTGGTTACCAGATCAGCGACGGCGCCAACCTGAGCAACAGCGGCAAGCTGGTGATCGATATCGCGGCGGTGGCGGACAAGCCGGTGGTCGACATCAGTCTGACCGGCAACGGCGTACCGCTCTATAGCCAGTACCCGTCGTCCGGCATCTCCACCGGGGCGTTCCAGAGCGGCAACTTCAACAAGGGCAACTTTGGCATCACCAATAGTCTGACCGACAGCACCACCAGTCAGGATCAGGTAGTGGGCGGCAACGGCAATGACTATATCGTCAGCGTCAAGGGCGGCGGCGATTACTTCATCGGCGGTGCTGGCAATGATGTACTGGTCGGCGGCAACTCAGTTTCCGGCGATACCCTCGATGGCGGCACCGGCAACGATATCCTGGTGGCCGGACTGGGTGGCGACTCCCTGTATGGCGGCGCCGGGACCGACCTGGCCGTGCTGATGGGCTCGCGTGCCAACTATGTCATCGAGCGCAGAAGTGATGGCGGTTTCAACTTCCTAGTGAAGGAGAACGGCGTCACCATCAGCAAGTCGCTCTACGACATCGAGCTGGTGCAGTTTGATGACGGCATCTATCAGTTCAACCAGACCGACGGCACCCTGACGGCAGTACCGCCCAGCTTGGTGGATTATCCGCTCGAGATCAGCGCTTCCCTGACCGACCGGGATGGCAGCGAGCAGTTCGACAGTCTGGTGCTGACCGGCATGCCGACGGGATCGACGCTGTATCAGGGTACTACCGCGCTCGGCACTGTGGGGGCCGATGGCAAGCTGACGCTGACCGGTCTGTGGAACCAGAGCGCGCTGGACGTCAAACTGACCGGTTTGACTCTGCGGGTGCCGGGCAGCAGTGCCGGCCAGTTCGACCTCAAGGTCGAAGCCATCGCCAAGGAAGTAGCGACCGATCAGACCAGCAGCGCATCGGATCAGGACTCGATCCGCATGAGCTACTTCCTCTCTACCGAGGGGGAGCCGGGCGATCAGAACCGCACCTATGGCAGCGAACACAATATCGTGGTCGGGGATCTGGATGGCAGCGTGGTGCTGCCGGGCCAGAACTACAACATCGCCTTCATGGTCGACAGCTCGGGCAGTATCGGCACCAGCGCCATGAACACCATCAAGAGCCAGCTGGCCCAGGTGTTTGCAACCCTCAAGACCAGTGCCGGTACTGAGGGGGCGGGGAAGGTCAACATCTTCCTGGTGGACTTCGACAGTCAGGCCAACAAGTCCATCAGCGTGGACTTGAAGGATCCCAATGTCCTGACCAAGTTGCAGGCCGTGCTCGACAGCATGGACGGCAGTTACTGGAATGGTGGGGCGACCAACTACGAGGATGCGCTCAAGACAACCTCAAACTGGTTCAACAGCGACACTGCCAAGAACAACGGCAATGCGAAGAACCTGGCGTACTTCATTACCGATGGGGCACCAAACACCTATTACGACTATGAAGATACCAACCCGATCGTGAATACGAAGACCAACGAGCGTCTCGATTCGTTTGTCAACGTCAACAACTATGTGCCGGGTGAAGCCTTCTACGCCTACATCGGCGGTGCCAACCGGGTACTGATCGACGCGAGCGGCAATGTTCAGAAGTGGTCGCAGGGCAATAACAACAAGTGGAGCTCAACCTCCATCGGGACCTTGAAGGCACAGGGGGATGGTACCTTCGAGATCTCCACCTCCTATGACAGCAACTACTGGGCATTGCAAAACGCGCTGGCTGTGCTGCCGCTTCTGCTGGCCAATAACGTGACGCTGGAAGCGATCGGCATCGGCAGCAACGTCTCCATCGATACCCTGAAGCTGTTCGACAGTGATCAGATCGTGCAGTCCAACGTGTCAGCCAACGACCTGGCCAACGCCATTCTGGGTACCTCGGTGAACAACCTGCCGGGTAGCGACCGGATCGACGGCGGTGCCGGTGACGACATCCTGTTTGGTGATGCCATCCACTTTGCCGGCATCAACGGTGAAGGCTATGCGGCCATCAAGCAGTATGTGGCCGGCAAGCTGAGCGCAGGCTCGGTGACCGATGCCCAGGTCCATGACTACATCACGGATCATGCCAGCGAGTTTGATCAGTCCTCCAGCAACGACAAGGCGGACGTGCTGATTGGCGGGGATGGCAACGACATCCTGTTCGGTCAGGGGGGCGATGACTTCCTGTTCGGCGGGGCCGGCAACGACATCCTGTTTGGTGGTGCCGGCAACGACACCCTGTATGGCGAGAGCGGCAACGATACCCTGTACGGTGGCAGCGGCAACGATACCCTGTTTGGCGGTAGCGGCGACGATAACCTGATCGGCGGTCTGGGCAATGACATCCTGGTCGGCGGGCTTGGCAATGACATCCTCAAGGGGGATAGCGGTGCCGATACCTTCACCTGGCTGCAGGGCGATACAGCCGCTGGCAGCGTTGCCAAGGACTACGTGGTCGACTTCTCCAAGGCGGAAGGTGACAAGCTGGATCTGAGCGACCTGCTGGATCACGACGGTTCTCGCAACCAGAACGATCTGAAGAGCCTGCTCTCTGTCTTCCAGGACAGTGAAGGGGTGCACCTGCAGGTCAAGGAGAGCAGCGCCGCCCCCGTAACCCAGGAGATAGTGCTGATGAACCACACGTTCGACAGCCTCACCGGCAGCGCGGCGGCCACCTCGTCCCAGGTGATCGACTACATGCTCAACAACAACATGCTGGATATCGACAAGTAATCCGGTCGACCCCAGGCAAAAAGCGGCAGAGCAATCTGCCGCTTTTTTTATGGATGGCGATACCGGGCTGGCTTTCAGCTTATCCCCAAAGGGAGTAATCGTGCGCCAGGTGTGGGTATTTTCGTGAATGACTACTGACAGGTTTGAAGAGAGCATGGGCGCGAGCGGAGTCTCGCTTTTTTTAATCAAGTTCAGCCATCATCTGGCCGACATAGGATAAGAATACGGGTCGTGTTGGGATTCTGACCCTTCTATACTATGGCGAGACTCGGGCAACGGACGTAAGGGCTTTATATGGCGAGCATATTGGATTCGGTGGATCAGCGTACCCAGTTGGTAGGAGAGAACCGTCTGGAGCTGTTAATGTTCCGTTTGGGATCCCAGCAGCTGTTTGCGATCAACGTGTTCAAAGTACGGGAAGTGGTCAAGCTGCCTCACCTCAACAAGATGCCCGGTGCACACCACAACATCAGCGGGGTGGCCAACATCCGCGGCACCTCCATTCCGGTGATCAACCTGCGCAGCGCCATCGGCATGCGCCCCATGCCCATCGATGCCGAATCCAACCTCATCATCACCGAGTACAACCGCACCATTCAGGGCTTTCTGGTCGGCCAGGTGGCCAACATCGTCAACATGACCTGGAAGGACATACTGCCGCCACCGCGCTCGGCCGGGCGGGCGAACTACCTGACCGCCATCACCCGCATTCCCGAGGACGGTGTCGATCAGATCGTCGAGATTATCGACGTGGAGAAGGTGCTGGCCGAGATCATCACCTACGACATCCGCATCTCGGAAGAGGTGCTGGATCGGGATATCCTGCCGGAAATGCACGGCCGCAAGGTGCTGATCGTCGACGATTCCAGCACGGCTCGCAACCTGGTGCGCGAGACCCTAGGCCAGCTGGGGCTGGAGGTGATCGAATGCCAGGATGGCCTGCAGGCGCTCAATCTGCTCAAGGGGTGGTGCGATGCGGGCAAGAAGGTGACCGACGAGATCCTGCTGATGATCACCGATGCCGAGATGCCGGAGATGGACGGCTACCGGCTGACCCACGAAATTCGCAGCGATGCCCGCATGTCCGATCTCTTCATCACCCTCAACACCTCTTTGAGCGGCAACTTCAACGAAGCCATGGTCAAGAAGGTGGGCTGCGATCGCTTCATCTCCAAGTTCCAGCCAGACTTGCTGGTCGGGGTGGCCCAGGAGCGCTTGCGTCAGCTGCTGGAGCGCTGAGATGGCCCTGCCAGACCCCATAAAAAATCCCGCCAAGGCGGGATTTTTTATGGGGCCGTTCGCCCCGGATGGCGAACGAGGTGCCATGGCGGGCTCATTGGGTCAGCAGCGGCTCGATGAAGCTGGCCACCCGGTCGCGGATCTGCGGCTGGGCGGCGGCGGTGGGGTGAATGCCATCGTTCATCATGAGTTCAGGGCGCAGCGCAATATCATCCATGAAGAAGGGCATCAGCGGCAGCTGATTGGCGCTGGCCAGTTCCGGGAAGATCTGCTCGAACTGGCGCAGGTAGCGGGCACCGTAGTTGCGGGGCAGCTGGATCTGGGTCAACACGGTTTTTACCTGTTGCGCCTTGGTCAGCTCCACCATTTTGGTGAGATTGTCCCGGGTGATGGCCGGTGCGAACCCGCGCAACCCGTCGTTGCCACCCAGTTCGATCAGCACCCAGTCCGGTTGATGTTCCTTGAGCAGAGCGGGTAATCTGGCCAGCGCCCCTTGCGTAGTTTCACCACTGATGCTGGCATTGATAAGCTGATGTTTACCCCCCTGCTGCTGCCATTTCTGATTGAGCAGGGCAGGCCAGCTCTGCTCCGCCGGCATCTGATAACCCGCACTCAGGCTGTCGCCCAGCACCAGCAGGGTCTGGGCCTGCACCGATGAGACCAGGCAGCACAAGGCAAACAGGAAACGCGTCATGAATTCAACTCCCATTATCAACGTCAAGGGCCTGGGCAAGACAGTGCGCCTGGGCCAGGAAAGCCTCACCATCCTTGAAGGGATCGACCTGCAAGTCAATAGCGGCGAAACGGTGGCGCTGGTCGGTGCCTCCGGCTCCGGCAAGTCCACCCTGCTGGGGCTGCTGGCCGGGCTCGATCTGCCTAGCCAGGGGGATATCGAGATCCTCGGCCAGTCTCTGCTGCAACTGGATGAGGAGGGGCGTGCCCGGCTGCGGGCCGAGCAGGTGGGGTTCATCTTCCAGTCTTTCCTGCTGTTGCCCACCCTGAGCGCGCTGGAGAACGTCATGCTGCCCGCCGAGCTGCGCGGCGAGACCCGCTGCGAACCGCGTGCCCGCGAGTTGCTGGCGGCGGTCGGCCTTGGTGAACGGCTGCACCATCTGCCACCGCGTCTCTCCGGCGGCGAGCAGCAGCGGGTGGCCATCGCCCGCGCCTTCATGACGAGGCCCAGCCTGCTGCTGGCCGACGAGCCCACCGGCAACCTCGACAGCAAGACCGGGGAGCGGGTGATCGAACTGCTGTTCGAGCTCAACCGCGAGCACGGCACCACGCTCGTGGTGGTGACCCATGATCACGACCTGGCCCGGCGTTGCCAGCGGCAGCTGGTGATGGCGGCGGGGCGGCTGGAGGCGGATGCGGCAGCATCCGAAGACGCCTCCACATCAAGAGTCAGGGAGCTGTGATGAGTCAGTGGCGACTGGGATTGCGCCTGTTGCGGCGCGAAGGGTTTAACGGCGAGCTGCGCTGGTTCGTGCTGGCGCTGGCGCTGAGCGTGGCCTGCGTACTGAGCGTGGCTCTGGTGGCGGATCGGCTGGATGCCGGGCTCAAAGCCTCGGGGCGGGACTTTATCGGTGCTGACCGGGCGCTGCGTTCGGCCACGCCGGCGCCGGCCGGCTGGCTCGAACAGGCGGTCAAAACGGGGCTGGCGGTGCAGACCACGGTCAGCTTCAACAGCATGCTGTTTCATGGGGATGCCCTGCAACTGGCGTCCATCCGCGCCGTACCTGAGGATTTCCCCTTTTACGGCAAGCTGGAGCTGACCCCCCAGCGGGCGCCGGCGCCCGGCGAGATCTGGCTCTCCGCCCGGGTGATGCAGCTGCTGGCGACCAAGTTGGGGGATGAGCTGGAGGTGGGCAATACGGTGCTCAAGGTGGCGGGGGTACTGGGTCAGGAGCCGGATCAGGGCTTCAGCCCCTTCCTGCTGGCGCCGAGGGCGCTGATCCACAGCGCCGATGTGGAGGCGACCGGTGCCCTGTTGCCAGGCAGCCGCCAGCAGTGGCGCTATCTGTTCAAGGGCTCCCGCGAGCAGGTGGCCGAGTATGAACGCTGGCTCAAACCCAGGCTCAAGGCGGGGCAGAAGCTGATCAAGCCGGATGACCAGGGCTCCCAGGTTGGCCGCTCGCTGGCCAATGCCGAGCGCTTCTTCCGGCTCGCTTCCCTGGCCGGGGTGCTGCTGGGGGCGCTGGCCATGGGCATCGCGGTCCGTCACTTCGCCGAGCGCCAGACCAACATGGTGGCGCTGCTCAAGACGCTCGGCGCGTCGCGGCGCACGCTCTGGCAACTGATGGGCACCCTGCTGCTGTCGCTGACCCTGGCGGGCGCCCTGCTCGGTCTGGTGGCGGGCAGCGCCATGCAGTGGCTGACCCTGCATCTGCTGGGCAACCTGCTGCCGGCCGATCTGCCGCCGCCGTCGTGGCGCCCCTTTGCGCTGGGGCTGGCGGTGGCCTTCTTCATCACCCTGCTGCTGGCCTTCGTGCCCTTCCTGCGCCTGCTCAAGGTGCCGCCGCTGCGGGTGCTGCGCCGCGAGCTGGAGGCGGGGATCCCGCCCTGGCTGGCGTTGCCGGTGGCACTGCTCGGCCTGTTTGGGCTGGTGTGGGGCTTCACCGCCGATGCGACTCTGGCGTTGGGGCTGATCGGCGGCATGGGCCTGCTGATGGGGCTGCTGGCAGTGATCGCCTCCCTGCTGCTGCGACTGGGGCGGCGGGTACAGGGCCCTCACGCGCTGCGGCTGGCCATCAGCCACCTTTCCCGCGAGCGGGGCAGTGGTCTGTTCCAGCTGGCGGGCTTTGCGCTGGCACTCATGCTGTTCGGTCTGCTGTGGGCGGCGCGGGTCGACCTGCTCGGCGAGTTTTCGGCCCGGTTGCCGGCGGATGCCCCCAACCGCTTCCTGGTCAACGTGGCGGACGGGGAGCGGGAGGGGATCCTGACCGATCTGCGCCAGGCGGGGGCCGTGACTTCGGACTTCTACCCCATGGTGCGTGGCCGGCTGGTCAGCATCGCCAGCGAGGCGGTGCGCGACACGGATGAAGATGGCCGCGAGGGGGTCAATCGCGAGCTCAACTTCACCACCACCGCCACCTTGCCGCCGGACAATACCCTGACCGCAGGACGCTGGCTGGACGGCCCCGGCCAGGTATCGGTAGACAAGGATCTGGCCAAGCGACTCGACATCGCGCTCGGCGACACCCTGGGCTTTACCATCGAGGGGCGCAGCTTCAAGGCGAAGGTGACCAGCCTGCGGGCCATCAAGTGGGACAACATGCGCCCCAACTTCTACATGATCTTCTCGCCGGACGTGCTGGCTCCCTTCTCCCAGACCTGGCTTGGCAGCTATCGTCTGCCGGAGCAGGGGCGGGTGGCCGAAGTGGAGCTGATCCGCCGGCACCCCACGGTGAGCCTGATCGACGTGGACGATTTGATCGTGCGGCTGACGGCGGTGTCGGATCAGGTGAGCCGGGCGCTGGGGCTGATGCTGGGGCTGGTGACGGTGGCTGCGCTGCTGGTGCTGCTGACCCAGACCCAGGCCAGCATGGCCCATCGACGCCGTGAACTGCTGCTGATGCGCACTCTGGGGGCCGGCAGCGAGCTGCTCAGGAAGATGCTGCGTTGGGAGTTGGTTGCCAGCGGCCTGCTGGCGGGGCTGTGCGCCGCCATGGTGGTCGAACTCTGCTCCTTCGGCCTGCAGTGGTGGTGGTTCGAGGGGCAGTGGCAGTTCCACTGGGCCATCTGGGCCGGTCTGCCGTTGCTGGGTGCCGTGCTGGTGACCTTGGCCGGGCAGGGCATGCAGCGTCAGCTGCTGGCGGGTACCCTGAGCGATCGGCTGCGGGGGCTGGGGCAGGGCCTGCTCTGATCACCGCATCCTGTGCGGATGCCGCAAGGAGCAACAACAATCAGCCCGGCCAATGGCCGGGCTGATTGTTGTCCGGTTGGCTGAAGAGCCCAGTCAGCGGGGAGTGCTCAGCAGATTGGCAAGGGCCTGGGACAGCGCCGGGTAGGTGAAGTGGAAGCCGGCCTGCTGCAGACGGGTCGGCAGCACCTTCTGGCCGGTGAGCAGCAGGTCGGCCGCCTCGCCCATCAGCAGTTGCAGCAGGGGGGCTGGCACGAAGAAGAGGTGCGGGCGGTGCAGGGTGCCGGCCAGGGTCTGGCTGAACTCACGGTTGCTGACCGGCCGGGGCGCCGTGCCGTTGAAGAGGCCGTCGCACTCCTCGTGATCCAGCAGGAACAGGATGGCGCGCACCAGATCCTGAATGTGGATCCAGCTCATGATCTGGTCTCCCGTGCCCATGGGACCGCCGAGGCCGAGGCGATAGGGGGGCAGCATCCTGGGCAGGGCGCCGCCGTCGGTGCCGAGCACCAGCCCGATGCGCACGATGCAGACCCGGGTGTGGGTGCCGCGGGCTTCGCGGGCCAGAGTTTCCCACTGCTGACAGAGCTGATGGGTGAATTCGTCGTGAGGGGTCTGGCACTGTTCATCCAGCGGCTCATCGCCCTGGCGGCCATACCAGCCGATGGCGGAGGCGTTGATCAGCACCCGGGGCGGGGTGTCGGAGAGCTTGATGAGATCGACCAGCTGCTCGGTCAGCAGCCAGCGACTGTCGCAGAGTTGCTGCTTGCGCCGCTCGCTCCAGCGGCCGTTGGCGATGGGTTCCCCCGCCAGGTTGATGACCGCATCCACATCGTTGAGGTTGTCGAGCCGGTCCAGGGTGTCGATCAGCTTGACGTCGTGGCCGAGCAGATCGTAGGCGCGGCTGCCCTGGCGGGTCAGCACCAGCACCTCGTGCGCCACCTTGAGGTGGGCCACCAGACGGCGACCGATGAAACCCGTCCCGCCCGTGATCAATATTTTCATATCCAGACTCCCTGACGCTGTTGGCTCTACTCTAGTGGGCCTGCGCAAGATGAACAAGCAACTGTTTTTGCAAAGATTATAATCGTCAAAGCCGGTTTGGCAGGATAGCTGCCCTGCCGTGAAGGCCGTGTTGTACTCTGGTTAGGCCTGCTGCCAGTTGCATCAGAAGTGCTTGTCAGCAAAGGGGATAGGAGTAGACTCGTCCGCCTTTTCACCGTTGCCACGAGGGGAAGTATGCCGTTTCGTCGTTTGAGGTTGCGCCAGTTTTATACCCGGCTGGGGGCTGCTCTGCTGGCCGGCCTGCTGCCCCTGTTGCTCGGTGTGCTGATCGTCTCCTGGCAGACCTTTGCCGGCATGAAGCAGGATGCCGAAGAGCGCCTGCTCCATGCCCGCAACATGCTGGAACGCACCCTGGATCACGCCCACCAGGCGGCCGCAATGGTAGAGGGCAGCCTAGGGTGCCCCTGCGAGGAGGTGGTGCAGGGGCTGCGGGATCAGGTGGCCACCATACCGGATGTGCGTACCGTCAACCTGGCCAAAGGGGAAGTGGTCTACTGCTCTTCGCTCTATGGTTCTTACCAGGGGCCCTTCAAGCTGGCCGACTATGCCAATGGCCAGCTGGACCTGATGCGGGGCAATCCGGTGACCCCGGATCGGCCTCTGGTGGTCTATCGCCAGCCGGTGGGGGAGTACAGCGTGCTGGTCGGGATCGACGGTTATTATCTGCACAACATCCTCGACATGCTCAGCCGCAACTCGCCGCTGACCCTGGTGATCGGTGCGCAGAGCATGCTGGCCAACGGTCAGATCCACGACCAGGTGCCGCCACTGGCGCTGGGCTCGCTGGAGCAGGTCTCCGGCAAGTACCCGTTTCGGGTTGTCACCGAGCTCTCCCAGGACGAGTACGGCAGTCACATCTGGAGCTACTCTCGGGCCAGTCTCATCATCTATCCCCTGCTGGGGCTGGTGGTGGGCTGTCTGGTCTACTGGCTGACCGGTCGCTCGACCTCTCCCTCCCAGGAGCTGCGGCGGGCGCTGGATCAGCGGGAGTTCATTCCCTACCTGCAGCCGGTGGTGACCGGTGACGACGCCCACTGGAGCGGCTGCGAGGTGCTGATGCGCTGGCAGCATCCGCGTCAGGGCCTCATCTCGCCGGATCGCTTCATCCCGCTGGCCGAAGACAGCGGCCTCATCGTGCCCATGACCCGCCTGCTGATGGAGCAGGTGCGTGAACAGTTCGCAGGCCGAGTGCACTGCCTGCCCAGAGGGTTCCACTTCGGCTTCAACATCAGCGCCAACCACTGCAAGGATCTGAGCCTGGTGGAGGATTGTCGCCAGTTCATCAATGCGTTTAGGGAGAACCCCGTCAAGCTGGTGCTGGAGCTGACCGAGCGGGAGCTGATCGTGGCGGACGAGACGACCGACCGGCTGTTTGCCGAGCTGCATCAATTGGGGGTCTTCATCGCCATCGACGACTTCGGCACCGGCCACTCCAGTCTCACCTACCTGCAGCAGTTCCAGGTGGACTTTCTCAAGATCGATCAGAGCTTCGTCGGCATGATAGGCTCCGATGCCCTCTCCAGCCACATCGTCGAGAACGTCATCGATCTGGCGACCCGGCTCGGCCTGCAACTGGTGGCCGAAGGGGTGGAGAACGAGGTGCAGGCCGCCTATCTGCGGGCGCGTCAGGTGACCTTCCTGCAGGGTTATCTCTTTGGCCGGCCGATGCCGATGAAGGAGTTTGCCGCCCTGCTGGCGAAGGCCTGAGCCAGCCTGCCACCCATAAAAAAAACCAGCGACCTTGGTCGCTGGTTTTTTTCATCCCGAGGCGTGTCAGAGCATGCGGGCGAGGGCGCGACACAGACGCTTGACCCCCTCCTCGATGGTGGCTTCATCCACGCAGGAGAAGCTCAGGCGCAGGGTGTTCTGGATCTCGGGGCGCACATAGAAAGGAGCGCCCGGTACGAAGGCCACCTTCTCCTTGATCGCCTCGTCAAACAGCGCCATGGCGCTGACGCTGGCGGGCAGGGTCAGCCAGAGGAACATGCCCCCTTCAGGCCGGGTATAGCTGACGCCGGGCGGGCAGTGACGGGCCAGGGCGGCCTCCATGGCGGCGCGCTGGCGGCCATAGACCTCCTTGATCTTCTCGAGGTGGGCATCGAGCGAGTTGTCGATCAGGAAGCGGTGCAGCACCTGCTGGCTGAAGGCGTTGCTGTGCAGGTCGGTGGCCTGCTTGGCGATGGTGACCTTCTTGCGCAACCAGTCCGGCACCAGCATCCAGCCGAGGCGGAAGGCCGGAACGACGGTCTTGGAGAAGGAGCCGAGCAGCACGGTATTGTTCGGTGCCAGCTTGGCGATGGGGGGCAGGTGCTCGCCCTCGAAGCGCAGCTCGCCGTAGGGGTCGTCTTCCACCATCAGCAGTTCGTGGCGCACCAGCCGCTCGGCCAGCGCCTCGCGATTGGCGCGGCTGTAGGAGACACCGCTCGGGTTCTGGAAGTTGGGCACGCCGTAGAGCAGCTTGGCGTTGGAGCCACTGGCCAGCAGCGCATCCAGCGCCGCCAGATCCAGCCCCTCTTCACCCAGGGTGATGGGTTTGAAGGCCGGTTGATAGACGGAGAAGGCCTGGATGGCACCGAGATAGCCAGGCTCCTCGATGATGAGATCCTGCCCCTCGTCGATCAGCACCTTGCCCAGCAGATCCAGCGCCTGCTGGGAGCCGCTGGTGATGAGGATGTTGTCCGGATTGACCTGCATGCCGTGGCGGGCCAGATAGCGGTCGGCGATGTACTGGCGCAGCGGGGCGAAGCCCTCGGTGGCCGCATACTGCAGGGCCGCGGCACCCTGCTCGCGCAGCACGTGCTGGCAGGCCTGCTCGATGGCTTTGACCGGGAACAGGTGCGGATTGGGCAGACCGCCGGCGAAGGAGATGATCTCCGGATTGGCGGCGACTTTGAGGATCTCGCGGATGAAGGAAGGCTCAACCTTCTCGAAGCGCTGGGCAAAAAAGGGCTGCATAGGATTCTCTCTGGCGTGGTGAGCGGTCGCTCCATTCGACCGCCAAGTTATCCGTTTGTATCAGATTTAAAAAATGAGGCAATGGCTGTAACAAAAATCGATAAAAAAGGGCAGGTTTGGCACCTGCCCGAATTTTATCGGCCCGGGACGGCCGCGAGGCGCAAAAGCCCCGGTTCAGTGGCGAGATGAGAGGGTTACAGACCCGGCTCCCTGAGGAAGCGGATCATCAGCTCGGTATTGGCGCCGAGCTGCTGTTGTACCCGGCCCGGGAACAGTTCGGCCATCTTGTCGAGGCGGTCATATTGGGTATGCCAGATCTTGCCCCACTGGGTTTCGCTGTCTCGATCGCAGGCGCTCTTGGTGGCCTCGTCGTAGCAGTCCCACAGCGCCGGATTGGTGGTCTGGGAGTAGCCGTCGTAGCCATCCGCCCCGTTGATGGTGAAGTTGGTAGCCTCCACGTAGGCGATGGGCACTCCGAGGCAGGCGAACGGCGCATGATCGGACCAGCTGCCGGTCTCCCCTTCCGGGTAGCCGCTGTAGCTGGGGTGGATGGCAAACGGGGTGGCGGTCTGCTTGGAGATAGCCAGCAGGCGATCCCGTACCTTGGGATCGAAGCTGTAGCGGCTCGGATCGGCGCAGTTGTACTCGGCCACGTTGGAGTGGGCCGAGTGGACGTAGACGATGTCGCCCCCGGCGATGGTGTCGTAGTTCACCATGGCCAGCAGCTTGGCGACGGCGGCGCTGTCGAGGCTGGCGGCATAGGCCTTGGAGCCGTTGAGGCCGTTCTCTTCGGCGCCAAAGAAGGCGAAGCGCACCGTGTAGGGCAGGGTCTGCCCCTTGAGTGCTTCGGCCACCGCCAAGAGGGCTGCGACCCCGGCACCGTTGTCGGTGGCTCCCTCGGAGCCCTTCTTGTCGCCTGTGCTGTCATAGTGGGCACCGATCAGGATCACCTTGTCGCTCTTGCCCTTGAGCTCGGCGATGAGGTTCTGGGAGGTCTTGCTGGCCCCGCTCTTGGTGTAGGTGAAGGGCTGGTTCTGCACCTCGTAGCCCCAGCCGGCCAGGTGGTCCTGGATCCAGGCGGCAGCGCGGGTCTCGGCCTCGCTGCCGGTGGGTCTGGCGCCGATCCCCTCGGCGGTGGAACTCAGCTGCACCAGGTATTCATAGGCCTGCTCGGCGGCGGAGGGGGCCTGTGAATCGTTGCTGGAGGTGTTGCACCCGGCCAGCAGGGCTGTGATGGCAAACGCCAATGCTGTGTGTTTCATACTGCAATCCTTTGTTGTGTATGGCTTTATTTGCGCAGGTCAGGATGCGCCCGAGCCCCGGCAGATTCTGTGAACGGGGTGGCATTTGTCAATCGCGGTGGCGGAATTGGTCTGTGTCGGGGGATTTGTTGCGTGAAACACTTGCGCCTTGGGCCTATCTTGGGATAATTCGCTACCCTGTTTCGCCAAGCGATGAAATGACGAGCAATTTCGCGTTCATCGGCGAGGTGGAGCGATGAAACAACGAGCAATTCATCTCGGTCGTCTGTGACCAGCACGACGAGATAGCTAGCAATCCATTTATGTCGTCTGTGACCCAGACCGATGCAATAAACGAGCAATTTGATTATGCCTGTGACCCAAGATGTATTTAACGAAGACGGCAAGTTCATGCGCAAGATCCGCAGCTTTGTCCGTCGCGAAGGCCGCCTGACCAAAGGGCAGGAGAAGGCTCTGGAGGAGCTGTGGCCGGTCATGGGCATCGATTTCGCACCGGAGCCGCTCGATCTGGTTGCCCTGTTTGGCCGCGAGGCCCCTGTGGTGCTGGAGATCGGCTTTGGCATGGGCGCCTCCCTGGTGGAGATGGCCAATAATGCCCCCGAGAAGAACTTCATCGGTATCGAGGTGCACTCGCCGGGTGTCGGTGCTTGCCTGGGCACCGCCCAGGAAGCGGGGGTCACCAATCTGCGTGTCATCTGCCACGACGCGGTCGAGGTGCTGGAGCACATGATCCCGAACGGCTCGCTCGCCTGCCTGCAGCTGTTCTTCCCTGACCCTTGGCACAAGAGCCGCCACCACAAGCGTCGCATCGTCCAGCCGGCCTTTGCCCAGGACATTCGCCAGAAGCTGGCCATCGGTGGCGTGTTCCACATGGCCACCGACTGGGAAAACTACGCCGAGCACATGCTGGAAGTGATGAGCGCCGCCGAGGGGTACGAGAACACCTCCGCCACCGGCAACTGGGTGCCGCGCCCGGACTGGCGTCCGCTGACCAAATTCGAACAACGTGGCCACCGTCTCGGTCACGGGGTATGGGATCTGATTTTCAAACGTGTCAACTAACTGAAGGAGCTATCATGGCCAATCGTAGCCGCCGCCTGCGCAAGAAACTGCGCGTCGATGAATTCCAGGAAATGGGCTTCGACATCAGTTTCAACTTCCCGGTCGGCACTGCCGAAGAGACCATCGATGCTGTAGTCGATGCGATGATCGATGAAGTGATCGAACCCCGCAAACTGGCCTTCGCCGGCTCCGGCCACCTGGCCTGGGAAGGGATGATCTGCACCCAGCAGCTGGGCAAGTGCAGCGAAGAAGACCGCGCCGCCGTCAAAACCTGGCTGGAAGGCAAGGGGATGGAAGCCGTGGTGGTTTCCGAGCTGTTCGACCTCTGGTACGGCGAACCCGCCTGATATCAGGCCGGCTGTGGCAGGCGCCCCGGTTTGACAGCCTGCGACAGCAGATAGACAAGTCCCGCCGCTGGCGGGATTTTTGTCGGTGGTGACGGGATCGCCACCTTAGTTATGGAATCGCTTATGGTGTTGTCATCCGAATTACTGGCCAGCATCCTGGATGAGGTGCGCCCGCTGCTCGGGCAGGGCAAGGTGGCCGACTATATTCCCGCACTGGCCCAGGTGCCGGCCGAACGGCTCGGGATCGCCGTCTGTACCGTCGAAGGGGAGTTGTTCACCGCAGGTGACGCCTTCGAGCCCTTCTCCATCCAGAGTATCTCCAAGGCCCTGAGCCTGACCCTGGCGCTCACCCTCTATCAGGAGGAGGAGATCTGGGCCCGGGTCGGCAAGGAGCCCTCAGGTCAGCCCTTCAATTCTCTGGTGCAGCTCGAGTTCGAGCAGGGCATTCCCCGCAACCCCTTCATCAACGCCGGTGCGCTGGTGGTGAGCGATCTGCTGGAGACCCGTCTCACCGCCCCGCGTCAGCGCACCCTGGAGCTGGTCCGCCGCCTCTCGGGCAACCCGGCCATCATGGCGGGTCAGGTGGTGGCCCGCTCCGAATATCAACACTCTGCCCGCAACGCGGCCATCGCCTATCTGATGAAGGCCTATGGCAACTTCGAGAACGAAGTGGACAAGGTGCTGCAGAGCTATTTCAATGCCTGTGCCATTCGCATGAGTTGCGTCGATCTGGCGCGGGCCTTCATCTATCTGGCCAACCGCGGCGTGCCGCTTGGAGAAAGCTCTCCGCTGCTGCCGGCCCGCACCACCAAGCAGGTCAACGCCCTGCTCGCCACCTGCGGCCTCTATGACGAGGCGGGGGATTTCGCCTATCGGGTCGGCATGCCGGGCAAGTCGGGGGTCGGTGGCGGCATCATCGCCCTCATCCCGGGTGAATTGTGCGTCTGTGTCTGGTCGCCCGAGCTCAACAAGGCGGGCAACTCGCTGGCGGGCACGGCCGCGCTGGAACTGCTGGCCGAGCGTCTGGGCCGCTCCATTTTTTAACCTTGTCACTCTGAATCGAGAGATCACCATGAAACGAATAATGAGCTTGTTACGGGCCACCCTGGCGACCTTGTTGCTCTGGCATGCCCTGCCGACCCTGGCAGCCGAGCTGCCACCGCTCTCGCTGGCTGACGCCAAGGCCAAAGCAGCGGTCATTCTGGATACCCGCGCCAGCTACTTCTATCAGGGTTGGCCCATGGAGGGCGAGCAGCAGGGCGGCCACGTGGCCGGTGCCGAGAACCTCTCCGCCGACTGGAAATACAGCGATGCCGAGTGGCCGGCTGCGCTGGCGACCAAGGGCCTGCAGGCCGACCGGCTGGTGGCGCTCTACGGTGCGCCGCGCGAGGTGGCCGAAGTGGCCCGCCTGCTGCGCCAGCAGGGCATCAAGCAGCTGTTCGAGCTGCAGGGCTGGAAAACTGCGCCGCGCGAGCATCTGGCCCGCTGGCAGCAGCTGGTCCATCCGCGCTGGCTGGCCGATCTGCAGGAGGGCAAGCCGGTGGTGGCTGCGCCCAAGGGCGACTGGAAGCTGTTCGAGGTGGCGTGGGGTTCACCCAAAGCCTATCTGCTGAGCCATATCCCGGGGGCCGGCTACATCGACACCAACCGGCTGGAAGAGGAGCCGCTGTGGAACAAGGTCTCTGACGAGGCGCTCAAGAAGCTGTTGCTGGAGAACGGCATCCGTCACGACACCACCGTCATCCTCTACGGTCGCAACACCATGGCGGCGGCCCGTGCGGCCCACCTGATGATGTATGCGGGCGTCGAGGATGTGCGACTGCTAGACGGCGGCCTGGATGCCTGGTTCGTGCAGCACCTGCGCACCGAGACCGGGCTGGCCAACACCTTCAAGCCGGCCAAGGAGTTCGGCGTCGCCTTCCCGGCCCATCCCGAGTACTACACCACCCTGAGTCAGGCCAAGGAGCTGCTCAAGCAGCCCGACGGCGCCCTGGTCAGCGTGCGCACCTGGGACGAGTTCGTCGGCAATACCTCCGGCTACAGCTACATCAAGCCGAAGGGCGACATTCCGGGCGCCAAGTGGGGTCGTGGTGGTGTCGATGCCAACAGCATGAGCGACTTCCACAACCCGGACGGCACCATGAAGCCGGCTCGCGAGATCCTCGCCATGTGGGATGAGTGGAACATAGAACCGACCCAGCAGGCCGCCTTCTACTGCGGTACCGGCTGGCGCGCCTCCGAGGCCTTCTTCTACGCCTGGCTGATGGACTGGAAACGGATCAGCGTCTACGACGGCGGCTGGTACGAGTGGAGTGCCGATCCCAAGAACCCCACGGTGACCGGCGAGCGCAAGCCAGCCAAGTAATTGATAATCCAGAGCAGGCCGGACCCATGTCCGGCCTTTTTGTTGCCGCATTCGTAGCGCGGGCGAGGGGACACTACACTTTTTGCGAAGGGATATCAGATCGAAGCAAGGAGTGACTGATGAAACGGATATGGATAGGCCTGCTGGTCGCGGGCGTGTTGGGACAAGGGGCCATGGCCGCCGAGCGGGCGCGCTATCTGGTGCAGCTCAAGCCGGGGGCGGAGGCGGCCGTACTGGCCCAGAGCCGGGGGATGGGCGGTGAGCTGGCCCTGGCGCTGAAGGAGCAAAATGCCCTGGCGCTCTGGTTGCCATCGGCCGCCGCCACGGCGCTGGCGCACAATCCCAACGTGCTCTGGGTGGAGCCGGATGCCAAGCGTTACGTCAGCGCCGAGACTCTGCCCTACGGCATTCCCATGGTGCAGGCGCCGCAACTGAGCGATGCCGCCGCCGGCGAAGTGCTGGTGTGCATCATAGATTCGGGCTACAGCGGCGGCCACCCGGACTTGCCCCACGGACCCCAGGTACAGGGCTATGACGATGCCGGTACCGGCAACTGGGACAGCGACGAGAACAGCCATGGCACCCATGTGGCGGGCACCATAGCCGCCGTGGGAGGCAATGATCTGGGCGTGCTCGGGGTGTTGCCAAACCAGAGCGTGCCGCTGCAGATCGTCAAGGTATTCGGGGCCAACGGCTGGGCCTACTCCTCCAACCTGGTGGGGGCGCTCAATGCCTGCAAGCAGGGGATGAGCAGCCGCGGCTTCACCCGCATGGTCATCAACATGAGCCTGGGGGGCAGCGTGCCCAGCAAGACCGAAGAGAGAGCCTTCAACCAGGCCTACAGCCAGAACGTGCTGAGCGTGGCGGCGGCGGGCAATGCGGGCAACACTAGCAAGTCCTATCCCGCCTCCTACAGCAGCGTGGTGAGCGTGGCCGCCATCGATGCCAACAAGCAGCTGGCCTATTTCTCCCAGCGCAACGATCAGGTGGAGCTGGCCGCCCCCGGCGTCTCTGTGCTCTCCACCGTGCCGACCGGGTACGCCTACTACAGTGGCACCTCGATGGCGACGCCGCACGTGGTCGGGGTTGCCACCCTGGTCTGGTCGCAGCGACTGGAGTGCAGCAACGATCAATTGCGCCAGACTCTACGCAGCAGCGCCCAGGATCTGGGTGCCCTGGGACGCGACAACAGCTTCGGCTACGGCCTGGTGCAGGCGAAGGCGGCGGCAGACAAGCTGGCACTTGGCTGCGGGTCGGGGACCGGAGGTGGTGGTAGTAGCAAACCGGGTGGGCGCAAGTAGCTGATTCTTGACGTTGATCCCGTTGCGGCAAGAGCGGCAAACGGACTCATCTGGTTGAGCTAGGCTTCAGTCACCACCCTCGTGGTGAGGGTGAAGCGGGAGACGAAACAGGCGATGAAGCAACTGATGATGATCCTGGTGTGTGCCCTGGCGCTGGCGGGGTGCAGCTCGCAATACATCATGAGCACCAAGGATGGCAAGATGATCACCACCGACAGCAAACCCAAGCTGGATGAGAGTACCGGCATGTACCGCTACTACGACACCGAGGGGCGGGAAGTGATGATCAAGAAGGATGATGTCACCCAGATCATGGAGCGTTGAGGCTCTGCTCAAGCAACAAGGGCTGCCCGCGAGCAGCCCTTGTCATTTTTGGTGCTTACGCCGTCTGGGGCACTTGGCGGTTCACCTGACCCACGAACAGCTGGTGGAAACGGGAGTGGGAGTTGGCCAGCAGGCTGACCGGCGAGCCCTGCTCCACTACGGTGCCGGCCTCCATCACCACCACCTTGTCCACCGACAGCAGCGGCTCCAGATGGTGAGCGATCACCAGGTAGCTGGCCTCGGGTCGGTAGCGATAGAGCAGCTCCGCCATCTTGCGCATGCCGCCGTGGTCGAGGTCCGAGGTGGCCTCGTCCAGCACGATGAGCGGGCGGCGCGACAGCAGGATACGGGCTATCACCAGCAGCTGGGTCTCGCCGGCGGAGAGCTGCAGCTTGTCGAGCTCCTCGTCCAGCCGGCCGGCGCAGCGCTCGGCGAGGCCCACCCGGGCCAGCGCCTGCTCCAGTGCCGCGTCGTCATGTTCGGTCAGGGGCGCCAGGTTGGCCCGCAGGGTACCGAAGAAGGTGAGCGGGATCTGGGAGACGGTGTCGTAGAGATCGCGCACCGCCTCCGGGGCCAGCCGGGAGAGCGGTTGCTCGCCGTAGTAGATCTCCCCCTGGGTGGCAGGGTACATGGCCTGCAGCACCCCCAGCAGCGAGCTCTTGCCGGCGCCGGTACGGCCGCACACGCCCACCTTCTCGCCGGGGGCCAGCTCGAAGTTGACCTTGTGCAGCGCCCACTGGCTGGCCTGGGGATAGCGCAGCCCCAGGTTGTCGAAGCGTACCTTGGGGTGAGGGGTGGCGAGGGCTTCCCCCTCCTGGCGCTCGCTCTCTATTTCGCTGTATTCGCGCACCCGCTCCACCGCGTTCATCACCTGCTCCACCTCGGCGAAGGTGCGGATGAGGGAGTTGAGCATGGCGGAGGCGGTAAAGGCGTAGGTGATGGCCACGGCCCCCAGCAGCGAGCTGTTGCCAAAGGCCACCATCAGCGCCACGGCGCCCACCAGGGCGGCGGAGAGCAGGGTCTGGTGCATGCCGAGCCAGCGGTTGATGGAGGTGGTGGTGTACCAGCTGCGCAGGTTGTTGTCATAGTGCAGCAGCACCTGATCCAGCGCGAAGCGCTCGGCCCCGGCCAGGCGCAGGGCGGGGGCGCCGCGGATGGTCTCGCTGATGCTGATGTAGAGCGGCGAACGTAGCACCGACGCCTGTCGCCGCAGCTTGAGCTGCACCGCCCGGTAGCGGCGCTGCAGCACGTAGAGGGCCCAGCCCACCAGGGGGGCGATGAGCAGCAACAGCGGCATGTTGACGCCGATCACCACCACCTGCAGCGCCACCGACACCAGCATGCCGAACAGCCCCATCAGCATCGACAGCAGGATCTCCTGGGCTTCCCCGAGATCCCGGTCGAAGCGGTTGAGGATGCGCCCCTGCGGCACCTTATCGAAGAAGGCCATGGGGGCGCGGCTGATGCGCCCCAGCATGCCGTCAAACAGGGTCCAGGCCAGCTTGAGGCCGAGTTTGTAGTTGATGACCCGCACCACCATGATGCAGGTGAGGGAGCCCGCTCCCAGCAGCACATAGATGCCGAGCAGCTCGCTCACCTCGGTCACCCCGGCCTTGCCGCCGAGCCAGAGATCCGAGGCGATGCGCAGCCCCTCCTGACCCAGGGTGAGCAGCAGGGCGAGCAGGATGGCGCCGGGGGCGGCCAGGCGCTGCCACATGAAACCGAACAGCCCCCAGTCCACCTTGCCCTCCACCACCTTCTCTTCATTGAACTGCTCCGCCTCCTGGAGTGGCACCGGCGGGGTGGGTTGGGGATGCTGGATAAGATCCGCCAGCTGGTGGGCATCGAGCTCCATCAGTTCACCCTGCTCGATGCGGATCACCCGATCGCAGTGAGCCAGCACGTCCGGGTCGTGGCTGACCAGCAGCCGGGTCGGCCCCGGCTTGAAGGCGAGCCCCCGCTCCAGCACCTGGGCCGAGACGATGGGGTCGAGCGCAGAGAGGGGGTTGTCCAGCAGCAGGATATCGGCCCGGGCGTAGAGGGCGCGGGCCAGGGCGACCCGCTGCTGCTGACCGCCGGAGAGGCGGGTGCCGAGCTCGCCCACCAGGGTCTGATCGCCGTGGCTGAGCAGCTCGAGGTCGGCGCCGAGGGCGCAGGCCCCCAGCACCCAGCGATAGCGCTCGGCGTGCCAGGGCTGGCCGAACAGGATGTTGTTGCGGATGGTGTCGTTCATCAGCCAGGGCTTGTGACCCAGATGGGCGACCCGGCCGTGGCGGCGGATGCTGCCCTCGAAGCTGTCGTCAAAGCCGGCGACCAGGTGCAGCAGGCAGCTCTTGCCCGCCCCGGTGGCGCCGGTGATCCCCACCAGCTCCCCCGGCTGGATAAACAGGCTGGCCCCCTGCAGCACGGTTTTTTGCTGGTGCAGGGCGGTGACGTTGTCGAGCTGCAGGGCCCCCACCGGCAAGCTTGAGTCGGTGAGATCCCGGTGCTGCTCGGGGCTGTTGAGGAACTCGCACAGCCGGTTGAAGCCGGTGTTGAAGTTGATCAGGGTGCGGATGAGGTAGGGCAGCCGCATCATGGGGATGCGCAGCACGGTGAACAGGGCGATGGTGGTGAACACCTGGGGCAGGGTGAGCTCCCTGCCTGACACCAGGTAGGTGGTGAAGGTGGCCAGGGTCACCAGCAGCGGGGTGCTCAGCATCAGGCTCTCGTTGATGGCATCGAGCCTGAGCACCCGTCCCAGCACCCCCAGCTCCTGCTGGCGCTTGTGGCCGGCGGCCCGGGTGAAGAAGGCGCCGAGCCCGTTCTGGCGCACCAGCCGCAGCTTCTTGATGTACTCCGCCAGGATGCCGTTGCGCTCGTCCTGCTGGCGCTTGAGCTGCTGCTCCTGCTGGTTCATGCGCCGCACCACCCGGGTGGAGATGAGCAGCAGCAGGGTGAGCACCGCAAAGCCCACCAGGCCGGCGCTGCCCACCTGCCACACCAGCAGGGCGATGGTGCCGAGCAGTTGCAGCAGCATGGTGAGCGGCATGGCGGGGTCCGCCAGAATCCAGGTGATGTCCCACACGTCCCGGTTGATCAGGTTCTGTACCCGGCCACCGGCCCGGTCGTCGAAGCTCTTGCCGCCCAGCTTCATCACCTTGGCGAGCAGGGACTCGGCCAGCAGGCGACGGATGGGCACGTGCATCTTGAGCGCCAGCTGCAGCGAGTGCTCCGCCAGCATGCCGGAGGCGAGCACGGAGGCGAACAGGGCCAGGGCCAGCAACAGCTTGTGGCCGGTGTCAGCGCCGGTGCCAAGCTGGGTCATGCTGTGGTTGAGCAGCCAGGGGCTGGCCAGGGTGGCCAGCATGCCAAGCAGCTGCAGCAGGGTAAGCAGGCCGATGCGGCCGCGATACTGGCGCCAGATAAAGGCGGTGATGGGCCAGGGACGCACCGGCTGGGCGGCGGTGAGCGCGAGGAAGGCGTCGGCACGGCCATCGCGCCTGTCTTCCGGCAACAGGGGATAGAGGTCGTCGAGGTTGACCTGGGGCTCGCTCAGCCCCTTGCGCTGCAACGGGCCGGTCCAGTGATAGAAGAGGCGGCTCAGCCAGCCGGCCGATATTTCCGGATGATCCAATGGGTGTCCTTATTATTTTGTGCTGCTTCCAGGGTGCGGGGCGGCTCATGGGCCGCCCTCGATATTGTCGTCTTGCTGCGGGCGCGAGCCCGGCGGGATCAGCGATCCCGATTCATGCGGATGAGTCGGTCCAGGATCTGCTCGCCATCGACCCGCAGGCCGTTGTGCTCGTACTCGTTGGTGATCCAGGCGCGGCTGTTGCCAAGCCCCTTGAGGGTGTCGCGGCTGTAGTCGAACTCCACGTACATGTCCTCGGCATAGACGGCGCAGGCCACCGGCACTTGGTTGCGGGCCAGCTGCGCCGGGTCGTAGAGGGGGCCCCAATCCGCCTTCTGGGCCAGCAGGTGGGCGGCCTCCTTCAGCGGGATGAGCTCGCGGAACTGCTCGAACATCCAGGGGAAGATCATCTCGCCGGTGAAGGCGAAATCCTTGCCCGGTGCCCAGGCCAGGGCCGGGTATTCGCTTCTCACCCGCTCGGCCGCCCAGTTGCTGGCGCTCCCTTCGCAATAGATGGACTCGTGCAGGATGGCGAACACCGGGTTGGTGTTGAACGGCTGCATCGCCTGCAGCTGATAGAGGAAGGCGGGGTTGAGCCGCTCGCCGATGAAGGCGTCCTCCAGCAGGTAATAGAGCTCCTCGAAGGCGCCGCTGGCACCCAGATCCAGCCCCTGCTGCTGCAACTGCTCCACCGTCAGGCGTTGGCCGTTGGGCAGGCGCACCTCGTGGCTGTGCAGGTGGTTCGCCAGCCGGTTGGCGATGGCCTGGGCATGGGGGAAGTGGGCGAAGAAGGCGCGGTTCTTGTCTGCCACCCGCTGGTAGGTGGCGCGGTAAACCTCGTCTGCGCTGCGACCGATGGGGGCCACCCCGCCGGTGAGGTAGACCTCATGCAGGCTGTCGGGGAACAGGGAGAGGTAGGTGAGGCTGCAAAAGCCGCCGAAGCTCTGGCCGAGCAGGCTCCAGGGCCGCCCCGGGCTCAGCACTTCGCGAACGTACTCGGCGTCGCGCACTATGCTGTCGGCGCGAAAATGGCCGAGGTACTCCGCCTGTTGCCGGCCAGTGAGCTGGGCCAGCGCCTCGGCACTGATGGGGCTGGAGTGACCGGTGCCGCGCTGATCGAGCAGCAGCACCCGAAACTCCTGCAGGGCCCGCTTGATCCAGCCGCTGGCGGCGGTCGGGCGCGGGGCGCCAAAGCCGGGCCCGCCCTGCAGGAACAGCAGCCAGGGCAGATCGTCGTGCAGCTTGTCTTTGTGGCAGAGGGTGCGGCCGAACAGGGTGAGGGTCTCCTCCTCATCCGGTCGCTGGTGGTCGAGGGGCACGGTGAAAAAGCGGGGCTCGCAATGGATGCCATCCAGCACGTAACGCAACGGGCTGCTCATCTGACGTTCTCCCTGAACGAGGCGATTTTTGGGTAGACGTATCATAACCATGGCCCCCGGTCCGGTCACGCCAGTTTTTGATGGGGGTTGTCAGATGGGATTGGCCATTGTTTCTGCCGGGATCTTGCGCCCGCAGTCAGCCTGGTCTCCTCGTTGGTCATCTTGGGTCTTTGCTGAAGAGCAGCCCTCCCTGGCGAAGCAATGTTCAGTATGTGCATAGCAAAAATGGCCACCACCACGGGCGAGTTCTGTGATCTTCGGATGGCCGTTTTCATGGGTTGGGAAGGGGTGGTGACTGAGGATGGAATAGCTGCTTTTTTATGCTTTACAGTAACTTTAAAGAAACAATTAAGTTTGATATCTAAATTAATTCTCTGTCTTTGCTTGAGCTCAACTAATTGTTTTTGTTTTATTTTTTTTTGTTTTGCGTTTTATTGGTGTTCGTTGTTGCTTGTTTTTGTGGGGTTGATCCTTTCTGGTCTAATCTTTATGGTTGTTTCTGTGTGAACAATAAATTAACACCTGATTACCCATGATTAGCAGTCACCCCGAACTATACTGATCTTATGCACAGTTATCGAGGAGCGAGATCATGGCCAAAAGCAAAGTCCAATTCCAGAAAGGCTACAGCCTGTTTGAGCTTCTCAAGGACTATGGCACTGAAGCTCAGTGCGAAAACGCGTTGTTCACTTGGCGTTTTCCTCACGGCTTTGTCTGCCCTGAATGTGCCAACAAGACCTGTTGTCACCTGAAAAGTCGGCCACGCGTGCTGCAATGCAATCACTGCCATCACCAGATGTCATTGACTGGGAACACTATTTTCGCAAACACCAAGCTCCCGCTGACCAAGTGGTTTCTGGCGATGCACCTGTTGTCACAAACCAAAACAGGTTTGTCAGCGATGGAGCTAAAGCGCCAGTTGGGCGTCAAATATGACACCGCCTGGATGCTCAAGCACAAGCTGCTGCAAGCCATGAAAGAGTCCGATGACAAGCAGCCCATCAGCGGCATCATTCAGCTCGATGATGTCTACTGGGGTGGCGAGCACCGTGGTGGCAAACGGGGT
>NZ_NEVB01000205.1:0-28330 GCF_002259925.1 Aeromonas sp. A35_P
CGATTCCCCGTCAAACAAAGGAGATGTTATGAGCAGTCCGTTTATCGAACAGATCAAAGTACGTCGTACCATCTATGCCCTGGGTGACCAGGTTTCCCATACGCCGGAGCAGCTGACCGCCCTCATCCAGGACGCCATCAAGCACAGTCCCTCCTCGTTCAACTCCCAGAGCTCCCGCGCCGTCATCCTGTTTGGTGCCCAGCATCACAAGCTGTGGGACATCGTCAAGGCTGAGCTGAAGAAGATAGTGCCGCCGGAAGCCTACGCCCAGAGCGAAGCCAAGGTGAATGGCAGCTTCCGCGCAGGTGTCGGCACAGTGCTGTTTTTCGAAGACACCGACGTCATCAAGGATCTGCAGCAAAAATTCGCCCTCTACGCCGACAACTTCCCCATCTGGTCGGAACATGCCACCGGCATCGCCCAGTTTGCGGTCTGGACCACCCTGGCCCAGGAGAAGATCGGCGCCTCCCTGCAGCACTACAACCCGCTCATCGACGAGGCGGTGCGCAAGGAGTGGAACCTGCCCGCCAGCTGGCTGCTGCGCGCCCAGATGCCCTTTGGCAGCATCCAGCAACCGGCCGGTGACAAGACCTTCATGGACGACGCCGTGCGTTTTCGCGTGTTCAAGTAATAGTCCCATCGCCAGTCAGGCCCCCGCTCGCGGGGGCTTTTTGTTGTCAGGTGAGCAGCGTCAGCTGCAGACCCTCTGCCTCCACCACCACGCTCACCTGGCGCCAGTCCTGGATCAGGGCGCTGATGCCGGGACTGAGCCGCTGCCGGCCCCCCACCTGTACCACGCGGCAACCCGCCCGCAGGGCGCTGCTGATGCCGGCCAGCGCATCTTCAAACACCAGGCAATCGGCCGCAGCCAGCCCCAGACGCTCGGCCGCCAGCAGGTAGGGTTCGGGATCCGGCTTGCCGTGTTCCACATCCTCGGCCCCCACCAGCAGAGCGGGCAGCGGCAGACCGGCGCTGCGCAATCGATGCCTGGCCACCCGCTGACTGGCGGAGGTCACCAGCGCCCAGCGCTCGACGGGCAGACTTGCCAGCAGGGTCCGGGCGCCGGCGAGGGCCTCGGCCTGGCCAGTGTGATGGATCTCGAGATCGTCGAGCAGGGCCACCTCCTGCGCCAGGTCGAGCTGCGGAGCCAGGGTGCGGATCACCTCCCGCGAGCGCACCCCGTGGCACATGGTCAACACGGGCTCGGGAGCCAGCCGGTGGCGGCGACACCAGAGCCGCCACACCGTCTCCACCTCGCCGGTGGAGTGCACCAGGGTGCCATCCATGTCCAGCAGCAGGGCGCGGGCCCCCAAAGTGAGCACGCTCATGAAACGGCTCCGGCCACGGCGGGTTCGGCCCCGGCCACGGCGGGTTCGGCCCCGGCCAGAATATCGCCGAAGGCCCGCCGCTGGGCTGCCTGCTCATAACAGGCCAGCGCCTGCTCGGCATTGCTCGCCCAGACTTGCAGCGGACCCACCGCAAAGCCCTGCTGCAACAGGCTGGTCAGCAGCGCCCCCGTCTCCGGCGCAGCCAGCGGCTGGGCCAGCACCAGATCTCCCTTGATCAAAAACAGATAGCGTTCGGCAGGCATGAATGACTCCTTGTTAGCAAGCTGACAGGGCCGACAGGACCCGCTTCAGGTCTATTAGAACAAGGCAGTTAGATAATTTATAATCACAAAATGGCCACTTTCGATAACCAAACAGAATGAAATTCGATTTGAGACAGTTGCAGGCCTTCGTGACCCTGGCGGAGACCGCCAACTACCGGGAGGCCGCCAACCGCCTCTTCATCACCCAGCCGGCGCTCACCAAGCAGATCCAGGGGCTGGAGCAGACCCTCGGCAGCACCCTGTTCAATCGGGGGCGCCACGGCGCCGAGCTGACCGCCATCGGCACCCAGCTGCTCACCCAGGCCAGGGCGCTGGTCGAGCATGGCAAGGGTTTTGAGCGCCACGCCCTGGCGCTGGCCAGCGGCATTGCCGGGCGCCTCAAGATTGGTTTCGGACTGTCGAGCTTTGCGCTGGCGCCGGCGCTGGTGGCCCGCTTCAAACAGCAGGCCCCCGATGTGATGGTGCACCTGCAGGACATGACCTCCGCCATCCAGCAGGAACGGCTGCTGTCGGGCCAGCTGCAACTTGGCTTCATGCGCCGGCCCCAGGCCCCGCAGCTTCGGGAGCACAGGCTACTGACCGACCGGCTGGTGCTGGCGGTACCGACCCAGATGACGCAGCCGGATCCGGCCGCCTTCGACATCGAGCAAGCCTTGGCCAGCCAGCCCTTGCTGCAGATGGTGGGGCACCGCTGCCCCGGCCTCAGCCAGCAGATCGCCAGCTTCCTCGGCGCCAACCGGCTGACCGGCATGGTGCAGGAGGCAGAGGATATCCAGACCCTGGTGGCGCTGGTGGCCGCCGGCATCGGCAACGCCATCCTGCCGCGCAGCGTCAGCTTCATCGCTGGCCGGGACGTCACCCTCTATCCCCTCTCCGGCCCCTGCTCCGAGTGGGAGATAAGCCTGGTGTGGAACCCCGACTTTGCCGACCCGATCCGCGATCGTTTCTTGCAACTGGTCGTCGATGCCCATCCCGAACCGCAGCCGGCCGGGCAACAGCGTTAACTGCAAGCAGAATCGTTCATAGATAGCAGGGTCGCAGGCAGGATAAAACGAGGAATATCAGGGGGATGGCAGGGCACTGCAGCTGATGCTGTGGCAACGATTCTTGCCCCCCTGCTTGGCCAGATAGAGCGCCATGTCGGCGGCGCTCAGCAGCTCCTCCTCCGAGACGCGGGCCTGCTGCGGCAGCAGGGTGGCGATGCCGACGCTGGCGCTGAGCCGAAGGGTGTCCGCCCCCTGGATCAGCAGCTCGCCGATGCCGAGGCGAATGGCCTCCCCCATGCGAGCGGCGGCCTCGGCCCCGGTGTTGCCGAGGATCAGGGCAAACTCGTCGCCGCCGAAACGGCTCGGCAGATCGGTGGCTCGCTGGCAAAAGGTGCCCAGCAGCCGGCCCACCTGCTGCAAGAAGTCATCCCCCACCTGATAGCCGAAATGGTCGTTGCACAGCTTGAAGTTGTCCAGATCCAGCATGATGAAGGAGAGCGGGGTCTGTTCGCGCATGCTGCGCCGCCACTCATTGTGCAAAAAGCTGTTGAACAGTCGCCGGTTGGCCAGCCCGGTCAGCGGGTCGTGCAGGGAGAGGTAGGCCATGTCCAGCTCCTGCAGCTTGCGCTCCGTGACGTTGATGTGGCTGATGGTGTAGAACTCGACCTCGATACCCGGGATGGCGGAGACCCGCATCATGAACCAGCGCTGGGTGTCCGGGCTGTGACAGGGGTACTCCAGATGGAAATGTTGCTGTTCATGGCGCAGCACCCTCCGGATCCCCTCCGCCGCCATCAGGGCCAGCGGCTCCACCGAGTTGTCGCACACCCGCAAGTAGTTGACCCCCAGCCAGTCATAGCCTGCCGGCATGCCATTCTGCTCGGCAAAGCAATTCCAGGCGAGGTTGGTGTAGTGGATGACACCGTCCCGGTCGATCACCGAGATCTGCTCCTCCAGCGAATTGAGCAGCGCGGCCAGGTATTGCGCCCGATCGGAGAAGTGAAACAGTGAGCCCTGAAAATAGTCCGCCATGACCGCACTCCTCACCCAAAAACGACGTCCCCGGCATGGCCGCGACAACCGGAGCCATCCCGGCCCGCCCGCGTGTTGCCAATGACCGGGGCCACACCTGCCATGACCCGACCAGCAAGATAATGATAGATGATCAACGACTTGAGTCGGCCCCCGAGCCCGCTAGTGGCCACACCACTGCCGCTCGCAGGGGATGCCGTCGCCCTCGCCGTCCATCCTGGTATTGGGGCAGTTTTGCAAAAACCAGGTCGCCTCCTCGCAGGAGGTCATCTGGGAGCAGTACTGCCGACCGTCGCACTGGCGGACGAAGGTGCCGGCCTGCTGCAGGCTGTCCGAGGGGTCGGCCTCTGCCTGGCTGAACGAGGAAGTGGAGGTAGGTGAGACCGACTCGGCCGAAAAACGGGAGTAGAGGGAGAAGATCCCGACCAGCACCAGCAGCGGGATGAGCTTGCCGCGCCAGTGGCTGCGGCGCCGGTTGGCGGGGCGAGGACGCGTGTGCTGCGGGGTAGGCCCGCGGCCTGCCGGAATGCGACTGCCCTCCGACATGCGGCGACCCGCCGGCGTGGGTCGACTCTCGTTGCCGTCTGCCAGCGACAGGGGACGCTCGGGGAAAAACACCTGCTCGGCCCTGGGTTTGCCATCCTGGCCGGCCCCCACCAGGTAGGAGACCCGCTCCCCCGCCATGGGCGGCAGGCCGTCGCACCGTAGTGCCGAGATGTGCACGAACAGTTCGGCCCCTTTCGGGGTACCCTCCCCCTGCTCGGGCGCGATAAAACCAAAGCCGCGCGCCTCGTTCCAGCGCACGATCCGTCCCTGATAACGCATGTCCCCATCCTTGTGGCCATCGATGCTCGCTTCATGTTGCCCAAAATGGACGCGGCCCGACAGGGGGCCGCAGACAAAATGTCAAAACAGTGAGCAAGCTCCGCCTGCCGCCGGGATCAGGCCAGCTGGGCCACCTTGATGATCTCGGTGATGCGGCCGAGCAGGCGCAGCGAGGCATGGTGTTCGTTGGCATCCGCCGCCGCGCAGGCATCCTCCAGGATGGTGATGGCGTAATCCCGATCATGCCCCTCCCGCGCCGCCGCCTGAATGGCCCAGCCGGTGCTCACCCCGCACAGATAGAGGTGCTCGATGCGATTGGCCCGCAACGCCGGCTCCAGCGCCGTACCGTAGAAGGGGCTGACCCTGGGCTTGGTCAGCACCAGATCGCCGGGTTGCACGTCCAGATCAGGGTGAAAGTCGGTGCCGGAGTCGGCCAGCGACAGTGCCCCGAACTGGTGGGCCCGACCAAACATGGGGGAGCCCTTGGGCTGCAGCAGATAGTGCGGATCAAAGCCCACCTTGATCTGCACCACCAGCCAGCCGTGGGCGCGGGCATGGGCCAGCGCCTGGTTGGCGTGCGCGATGGCGTCCTGCTCCAGCACATGGGCCGCCGAGGCGGCAATGCGCCCGTCCGGGTGGGCGATGTCGTTGATGAAATCGATCACCAGCAATGCCTTGTTCATGGGCTATCCTCCCTCGTGATGGCGCCACGCGCCTTAAACCAGCCCCAGCGCATAGCGTAGCGCCATCTCCTTGAACGGGCCCGCCTTGTCCGCCAGATTGAGGGCCAGGTTGCGGGCCAGCTTGAGCGGGCCTATATCGTTGCTGAAGACGCCGTAGAAGAGATCCATCCCCGACTGCATCAGCAGGTTGTCCGGGCGGCGGCGCCGTTCATAGCGGGTCGCCAGCTCGGGCTTGTGCCACTCGGCACCGGCACTGTGCAACAGATCCGCCCAGCAGGCCACATCCTTGAAGCCGAGGTTGACCCCCTGCCCCGCCAGCGGGTTGATGGTGTGGGCAGCATCGCCCAGCAGCACCACCCGGCCGGCGTGATAGTCGTTGGCGTGACGGCGCACCAGCGGGAAGCTCCCCTTGCCGGTCACGGAAAAACCACCGAGGCGAGCCGGGAAGTGGCGGCGCACCTCGGCAGCCAGCCCCTCGTTGCTCATGGCCGCCAGCGCCCGGATGCGAGCCGGGCTGTCATACCAGACCAGGGAGCCGTGCTGGCCCGGCAGCGGCAGGAAGGCGCGCGGGCCGCTCGGGGTGAACTGCTGCCAGGTGATGTCTTCCTGCGCAAAGTCGGTGTCGATGTTGATCAGCATGCAGTGCTGGCGGTATTCAAAACGCGACACCCCGATGCCGGCCAGCTGGCGGGTGCGGGATTCGGCGCCGTCGCAGGCCAGCACCCAGCGGGCGGCCAGCTCGCTGCCATCATCCAGGGTCAGCACCGCCTCGTCCGCGCCCTGGCGCAGGCTCTTGACCGCCGCCGGGGTATGGGTCTGGATGTTGGGGAAATCTTCCATGCGTCTGAGCAACGCCAATTGTACCAGCCGGTTCTCGATGATGTAGCCAAGCTGGGGCAGGCCGAGGTCGGCGGCGTTGAAACGGGTGGCGAAGCCGTCCAGCTCCCAGGTCTCCAGCCGGCGATAGGGGCACAGCCGCATCTGCTGCAGGTGCTGCCAGGCGCCGGCCTGCGCCAGCAGCGCCACCGAGGCCTGACTGATGGCGGAGACCCGCAGATCCAGCGGCTGCTCGGGAGCGTACTGCTCCGGCAACCGGGTCTCGATGACCCGGATGGAGAGGCCCTGCGCCGCCAGCAGACAGGCGGTGGCGGCGCCGACCATGCCGGCCCCGACGATGGCGATATCACACTGTTCCATAACTTGATTCCTGCAAGGGGTGAGCCCGGGCAAGGGGAGAACGCAGCCGGACCGAATGATCACATCATACCGCAAGGGGCGCCGGGAAACAGTGAAGGCGGTGGAGAATTAGTGCGCCAAATCAAGGAGAAAGCCGATGCCTGCCGAGGTGGCAGCAGCTGCGTTCCGGCCATGGCGGGCTGGATATTTGCTAGGCAGTCTCCGGATTGCGGAGTAAAATGCCCGGTCCTTTGACCATGCCGCATTCAAAACAAGTCAAGAGAAGCAATGAGCAAGAAACTTCACATTAAAACCTGGGGCTGCCAGATGAACGAGTACGACTCGTCCAAGATGGCCGACCTGTTGGATGCCAGCAATGGCTACACGCTGACCGAAGAGCCCGAAGAGGCAGACGTCTTGCTGCTCAACACCTGCTCCATCCGCGAAAAGGCGCAGGAGAAGGTGTTCCACCAGCTGGGACGCTGGAAAAAACTGAAAGCGAACAAGCCCGGTCTGGTGATCGGCGTGGGCGGCTGCGTCGCCTCCCAGGAGGGGGACAACATTCGCACCCGCGCCCCCTATGTGGACATCGTGTTCGGTCCGCAGACCCTGCATCGCCTGCCCACCATGATCAAGCAGGTCCAGGAGGGGCGTGGCGCACAGGTGGACGTCGCCTTCCCCGAAATAGAGAAGTTCGACAGCCTGCCCGAGCCGCGCGCCGAAGGGGCGACCGCCTTCGTCTCCATCATGGAAGGCTGCTCCAAATACTGCTCCTTCTGCGTGGTGCCCTATACCCGCGGCGAGGAGGTGAGTCGACCGCTCGACGACGTGCTCTATGAAATTGCCCAGCTCGCCCAGCAGGGCGTGCGCGAAGTGAACCTGCTCGGCCAGAATGTCAACGCCTACCGGGGCCCGACCTTCGACGGCGGCATCTGCACCTTCGCCGAGCTGCTGCGACTGGTGGCCGCCATCGACGGCATCGACCGCATTCGCTACACCACCAGCCACCCCATCGAGTTCACCGACGACATCATCGAGGTCTACAAGGACACCCCAGAAGTGGTCAGCTTCCTGCATCTGCCGGTGCAGAGTGGCTCCGACCGCATCCTGACCATGATGAAGCGCCCGCACACCGTGCTGGAGTACAAGTCCAAGATCCGCCGCCTGCGCGCCGCCCGTCCCGACATCACCATCAGTTCCGACTTCATCGTCGGCTTCCCGAACGAGACGGACGAGGATTTCGAGGCCACCATGAAACTCATCGAGGATATCAACTTCGACATGAGCTTCAGCTTCATCTACAGCCCGCGCCCCGGTACCCCGGCCGCCGACCTGCCCGATGACGTCGACATGGAGGTGAAGAAAGCCCGCCTGAGCCGCCTGCAGCACGTCATCAACAACCAGTCGATGCAGATTGGCCGCGCCATGCTGGGCTCCACCCAGCGCATCCTGGTGGAAGGGCCCTCCAAGCTCGACCCCATGCAGCTGTGCGGCCGCACCGAGAACAACCGGGTGGTCAACTTCGAAGGCCCGCATACCCTGATCGGCGGCTTTGCCGACGTGGAGATCACCGAGGTGCGCCCCAACTCCCTGCGCGGCAAATTCCTGCGCGGCGAGAACGAGATGAACCTGCGCATCGCCACCGCCCCGAGCGAAATCCTGGCCCGCCGCCCGGACAACGTACCGGACCAGCTGGGCGTGGCCGCCTTCACTCCCCACTAATCTGTTCACCCCATCCGGCCCCGGCCGGATGGGGTCGCGTCAAGACGAGGACACTTTGAGCCGACACCTCTCGACCCTGAATCTGCATCTGGAACCCGCCGACAACCAGCGTCTCGCCAGTCTGTGCGGCCCGTTCGATGACAACATCAAACAGCTGGAGCGCCGCCTCGGCGTCGAGATCAGCTACCGCGACAACCACTTCCAGCTGCTGGGCAAACAGGCCCAGGTGGACGCGGCCGCCGTCATCATCAAGCACCTCTATGTGGAAACCCAGCCGCTCAAGGGCGGCAAGGTGACCGACATCACCCCCGACATGGTCCATCTGGCCATTCAGGAGTCGCGGGTGCTGGAGCAGGATGACGAGCCGGCGCCGAGCATCCCCTATGGCAAGGAGGTGACGGTCAAGACCAAGCGTGGCCTCATCAAGCCGCGCAGCCCCAACCAGGCCCAGTACATCGCCAATATCGTGCGCCACGACATCTGCTTCGGCATAGGCCCTGCAGGAACAGGCAAGACCTATCTGGCGGTGGCGGCGGCGGTAGATGCGCTGGAGCGCCAGGAGATCCGCCGCATCCTGCTGACCCGGCCGGCGGTGGAAGCGGGCGAGAAGCTCGGCTTCCTGCCAGGCGATCTCTCCCAGAAGGTGGACCCCTACCTGCGCCCGCTCTACGACGCCCTGTTCGAGATGCTGGGCTTTGAGCGGGTGGAGAAGCTGATGGAGCGCAACATCATCGAAGTGGCGCCGCTCGCCTACATGCGCGGCCGCACCCTCAATGACGCCTTCATCATCCTGGACGAGGCCCAGAACACCACCACCGAGCAGATGAAGATGTTCCTGACCCGCATCGGCTTCAACTCCAAGGCGGTGGTCACCGGTGACATCACCCAGATAGACTTGCCCCGCAACCAGAAATCGGGCCTGCGCCACGCGCTGGAAGTGCTGCAGAATGTCGACGGCCTGTCGTTCAACTTCTTCCAGTCCGCCGACGTGGTGCGCCACCCGGTGGTGGCCCGCATCGTGCAGGCCTACGAGGCGTTCGATGCCAAACAGGCGGCCGACAAGGTCGCCACCCACACCAGTAAAGAGAGTGCCCAATGAGCGTGACCCTGGATCTGCAACTGGCCAGTGCCAACAGCGACGGCCTGCCGAGCGAGGCCCAGCTGCAGGGCTGGCTCGACGGCACCATTCTCGGCTTCCAGCAGGAGGCCGAAGTGACGGTGCGCATCGTCGACGAGGCGGAGAGCAACGAGCTCAACCTCACCTATCGCGGCAAGGACAAGCCCACCAACGTGCTCTCCTTCCCGTTCGAGGCACCACCCGGCCTGGAGCTGCCGCTGCTCGGCGATCTGGTGATCTGCCGCCAGGTGGTGGAGCGCGAAGCCATCGAGCAGGGCAAGCCGCTGATGGCCCACTGGGCCCATATGGTTGTGCACGGCAGTCTCCATCTGCTAGGTTATGACCATATCGAGGATGACGAGGCCGAAGAGATGGAAGCGCTCGAGCGCGACATCATGCAGGAGCTCGGTTTCGCCGATCCTTATCTGAACGACGAAGAGTAAACCGCGGGATGGTCATCGCCTTGAAACAGCCGATGCCCATCCTCATATAGCCACAACGATTTCAAGTATGTTCATACGAGTAACCAAGAGAGAAAATGACCGACGATCACCCTAGTACCGGCTCGCCGAAGAAAACCTGGCTCGACAAACTCAGCCAACTCTTCCAGGGCGAGCCAAAAGACCGCAACGATTTGGTGGAAGTGATAGCCGACGCCGAAGAGCGCGATCTCATCGATCAGGACACCAAGGACATGATCGAGGGGGTGCTCGAAATTGCCGAGCTGCGCGTGCGCGACATCATGATCCCCCGCTCCCAGATGGTGACCATCGAGAAATCCCAGCCGGTGGACGAGATCCTGCCGGTGATCATCGAGTCGGGCCACTCCCGCTTCCCGGTGATCAACGAGGACAAGGATCACGTGGAGGGCATCTTGCTCGCCAAGGATCTGTTGCCGTTCGGGTTCGGTGGCCACCACGCCAGCGAGCCGCTGCAACTGGAGAATATCCTGCGCCCCACGGTGATCGTGCCCGAGAGCAAACGGGTCGACCGGCTGCTCAAGGAGTTTCGCGAAGAGCGCTACCACATGGCCATCGTGGTGGACGAGTTCGGCGGCGTCTCAGGTCTGGTGACCATCGAGGACATCCTTGAACTCATCGTCGGCGAGATCGACGACGAATTCGACGACATCGAAGACGAACCGGACGAGATCCGCCGCATCAGCAAACGGGTCTTCTCGGTGAGCGCCCTCACCGAGATCGAGGATTTCAACGACTTCTTCGGCACCCAGTTTAGCGACGAAGAGGTGGATACCGTCGGCGGTCTGGTGATGCACGCCTTCAGCCACCTGCCCAAGAAGGGCGAGGAGATCGAGCTGGACGGCTACCTGTTCAAGGTGATGCATGCCGACAAGCGTCGTCTGCAGCAGCTGCAGGTGAAGATCCCCGACAACCATGTCGCGGCCCAGTCCGAGGCCCAATAAGCCCTGGTTCGAGTCAACAGCGCCCCGCCCGTCGGGGCGCTGTTCGTTTGACCACATACAACCCCTGTTTCCCACCGGCTACCGGGCCCGTCATCACCCTTTTATCCCCTCACTTCGGGCCGTCGGCCGGGAGGCTCGCCGTTGACCGCCTTTACGGGTTAAGATACCGGCCATTCAACCCATAGCAGTCCAATCCGAGCCTCATCGCCCGTGAAATTACAGCCCGCAAAATCGAAACTTCTGACCAGCCTGTTTGCCATGGCCTCTGGCGCCATCGCCGTGCTGGCCTTCTCCCCCTTCAACTACTGGCCGCTGGTGATCCCGTCCCTGCTCGGCCTCTATGCCCTGCTGGACAAGGCCACCCCCAAGCAGGCTGCCTGGCGCGGCTTTGGCTACGCCATGGGGCTGTTTTTGCCGGGGCTGTGGTGGATCCACGTCAGCATGACCATGTTCGGCGGCATCGCCCTGCCGGTCGCCTTCGTGCTGCTGGCCGGGCTGTCGGCCTATCTGGCGCTCTATCCGACCCTCGCCTGCTGGCTGTTTGCCCGTTTCTTCCGCGAACGTCACTGGAGCCGCTGGCTGCTCGCCTTCCCGGCGCTCTGGCTGATGGCCGACTGGCTGCGTGGCTGGGTGATGACCGGCTTCCCCTGGCTCTGGTTCGGCTACAGCCAGATCGACGGGCCCCTCAAGGGCTTTGCCCCCATCCTCGGCGTGCAGGGCATCACCCTCGCGCTGTTGCTGACCGCCTCCGCCCTCTGGCTGCTCTGGCAGAGCCGCAAGCCGGCCTGGTTGCTGGTGCCGGTGGCTCTGGTGGGCGCCGCCCAGGGGCTGATGCAGCTCAACTGGGTGACCCGAGGTGAACCGGTCAAGGTGGCGCTGGTGCAGGGCAATATCGAGCAGTCCCTCAAGTGGGATCCGGAGGCCCTGGTGCCGACGGTGCGCAAGTATCAGGATCTCAGCCGCGAGAACCAGGATGCCGACATCATCGTCTGGCCGGAATCCGCCATCCCGGCCATCGAGAAGGAGATGGGCAACTACCTGGAGAGCCTGGACAAGGCGATGAAGGTGAACGATACCGGCCTGCTGGCGGGGATCATCCATTACGATCTCGAGCAGCAGCGCTTCTTCAATACCGTGCTCGGCATGGGGGTGCAGGATGCGGACGGCAAGGAGTCCTACTACTACCAGCACAAGAACCGCTACTACAAATATCACCTGCTGCCCATCGGCGAGTTCGTGCCGTTTGAAGATCTGCTGCGCCCCATCGCTCCCTTCTTCAACCTGCCCATGTCCTCCTTCAGCCGCGGGGACGAGGTACAGCCGAACCTGATCGCCAAGGGGCTCAAGTTTGCCGCCGCCATCTGCTACGAGATCATCTTCCCGGACGAGGTGCGCCGCAACGTACAGCCGGACACCGACTTCCTGCTGACCGTCTCCAACGACGCCTGGTTCGGCACCAGCATCGGCCCCTGGCAGCACATGGAGATCGCCCGCATGCGCGCCCTCGAACTGGCCCGCCCGCTGCTGCGCGACACCAACACCGGCATCACCATAGTCACCGAGATCGACGGCAGCATCATCGCCCAGATCCCGCAGTTCGAGGCTGGCGTGCTGCGCACCGAGGTGCGTCCCGCCCACGGCGTGACTCCCTATCTGCGCTTTGGCAGCTGGCCCATGTACGGTCTGGCCGCCGCCCTGCTGGCACTGGCCCTGTGGCTGCGTCCCCGCGCCCACCCCTGGGCGCGCAAGAGCTGACCCAGTCGTACAACCCGATAAATAAGAGAGGCGCCCTTGGGCGCCTCTCTTCTGTTCAGTCTGATACCCGCTCAGAACCTGTTCAGGCTCTGCAACGAGAGGTCGTCAGCAAGGTAAAGAGCAGCGCAGGAACCGGAGCGTATAGATATACGTGAGAACTCTCGGTTACAAACAAGCGAGCAGTACATGAGCCTTGATCACGGCCTCGCAGTAAGAGTGTGGACAGGTTCTCAGGGCGAGAGCGGCTCACGGTGATATTCATCGGCCCCGCACTCGGGGCAGGTGCCAAGCTGTTCCGGGTGCAGCACGGTATGGCGCCACTCGCAGTGATCGCACACCAATACCCCGAGCCCCACCCAGTCGCCGGCCCGGTAGACCCCCTTGTGCTCCAGCTCGTCCGCCAGCTCCTGCCACTCCACCTGGGTGCGGTCGGTCACGTCCGCCAGCCAGGACCAGGCGGTGTCTTTGAGCGCCAACATGAAGGCGGACTCCTCCACCTGCTCATCCTTGCGCCCCTCGTCATAGTTGCCCAGATCCCGCTTCACATACTCGGCGATCAGCGCCAGCTCGTCCTGGGTCAGATCCCCGGCCGCCTCCAGATAGGCCTGTACCTTGGCGATCATCCGGTTGAGGCGCTCCCCCTGGAACTGTTCTGTCTCTTGCCACTGCTTTTGCAGCTCGGCAATGAAGGCTTCGTACCCTTTTTGACGTTTGTCCATGGCCGTTACTCCTCTACTGAACCCTGATCGAGCCCGGCTTAAGGCCCGAGGGACGCTGGCGGTTGTTGCCGCCGCAGGATATGGGTATTCTATTGCGATTTCCCAGCTGATTTATCTATCCATTTCACAGATCCGGATGTCACCAATGCAAGAGCAATACGTTCCCCAATCCATAGAACCAGCAGTGCAAAAGCACTGGGATGCCAAGAAAACCTTCAAGGCGGTGGAGAAAGTAGACAAGGAAAAGTTCTACTGCCTCTCCATGTTCCCCTATCCGTCTGGTCGTCTACACATGGGGCACGTTCGCAACTACACCATAGGTGATGTGATCTCCCGTTATCAACGCCTCAATGGCAAGAACGTGCTGCAACCCATCGGTTGGGACGCCTTCGGCCTGCCAGCGGAAAACGCCGCCATCAAGAACAACACGGCGCCAGCGCCCTGGACCTACGAAAACATCGAATACATGAAGAACCAGCTGAAGATGCTGGGTCTGGGTTATGACTGGGATCGCGAGCTGGCTACCTGCAAGCCGGACTACTACCGCTGGGAGCAGTGGTTCTTCACCAAGCTCTACGAGAAGGGTCTGGTCTACAAGAAGACCTCCTCCGTCAACTGGTGCCCGAACGACATGACGGTGCTGGCCAACGAGCAGGTTGTCGACAACTGCTGCTGGCGCTGTGACACCCCGGTGGAGCAGAAAGAGATTCCCCAGTGGTTCATCAAGATCACCGACTACGCCGAAGAGCTGCTCAACGACATCGACAACCTCGAAGGCTGGCCTGAGATGGTCAAGACCATGCAGCGCAACTGGATTGGCCGCTCCGAAGGGGTCAACATCAGCTTCGCCATCGACGGTCAAACTGAACATCTCGAGGTCTACACCACCCGTCCGGACACCTTCATGGGCGTGACCTATGTCGGCATCGCCGCCGGCCACCCACTGGCGCTGCAGGCTGCCGAAAGCAATCCGGAGCTGGCCGCCTTTATCGAAGAGTGCAAGAACACCAAGGTGGCCGAAGCCGAGCTCGCCACCATGGAGAAAAAGGGCATGGCCACCGGCCTGTACGCCATTCACCCGCTGGATGGCCGCAAGGTGCCGGTCTGGGTCGCCAACTTCGTGCTGATGAACTACGGCACCGGCGCCGTAATGGCAGTACCGGGTCACGACCTGCGCGACCACGAATTCGCCACCAAGTACGGCCTCGAGATCAAGCCGGTCATCAAGCAGGCCGACGGTGAAGCGCCGAACGTGATCGAAGCCGCCTACGCCGAGAAGGGTGTGCTGTTCAACTCCGGCGAGTTCGACGGTCTCGACTTCCAGGCAGCTTTCGATGCCATCGCCAACAAGCTGGAAACCCTGGGCCACGGCAAGCGCACTGTCAACTACCGTCTGCGCGACTGGGGTGTCTCCCGTCAGCGCTACTGGGGCGCCCCCATCCCCATGCTGACCCTGGCTGACGGCACAGTAGTGCCGACGCCGGAAGACCAGCTGCCGGTACTGCTGCCGGAAGACGTGGTGATGGATGGCATCCAGAGCCCGATCAAGGCCGACGCCGAGTGGGCCAAGACCACCTACAACGGTCAGGAAGCATTCCGCGAGACCGATACCTTCGACACCTTCATGGAGTCCTCCTGGTACTACGCGCGCTACTGCTCCCCGGACTACGACAAGGGCATGCTGGATCCGGCTGCTGCCAACCACTGGCTGCCGGTGGACCAGTACATCGGCGGCATCGAGCACGCCTGTATGCACCTGCTCTACGCCCGCTTCTTCCACAAGCTGCTGCGTGATGCGGGCCTGGTGAACAGCGACGAGCCGTTCAAGCGCCTGCTCTGCCAGGGCATGGTGCTGGCTGACGCCTTCTACTACAAGGACGAGAAGGGCGGCAACGTCTGGGTCAGCCCGCTCGACGTCAAGGTTGAGCGCGACGACAAGGGCCGCATCACCAAGGCGGTCGACCTCGAAGGCCGTGAAGTGATGCACTCCGGCATGACCAAGATGTCCAAGTCCAAGAACAACGGCATCGACCCGCAGCTGATGGTGGAGCGTTACGGCGCCGATACCGTCCGTCTGTTCATGATGTTCGCCTCCCCGGCCGAGATGACCCTGGAGTGGTCCGACTCCGGCGTAGAGGGTGCCCAGCGCTTCCTGCGCCGCCTGTGGCGCATCACCTTCGAGCACGTCTCTGGTGGCGCCGTTGCCGCACTTGATCTGGCCGCCCTCACCAGCGACCAGAAAGCCGTGCGCCGCGAGCTGCACAAGACCATCGCCAAGGTGAGCGACGACGTGGGTCGCCGACAGACCTTCAACACCGCCATCGCCGCCATCATGGAGCTGATGAACAACCTGGCCAAGCTGGGCAGCGACGCTCAGGATCGCGCCCTGATGCAGGAAGCACTGGAAGCGGTGGTGGTCATGCTCTACCCCATCACCCCACACATCGGCTTCGAGCTGTGGAAGATGCTGGGCAAGGGCGACGACATCGATCACGCGGCCTGGCCGGTGGCCGACGAGGCCGCCATGGTCGAGACCGAGAAGCTGGTAGTGGTGCAGATCAACGGCAAGATGCGCGGCAAGCTGACCGTGCCGGCCGAGATAAGCCAGGCCGACGTCGAGAAGCTGGCCATGGCCGATGCCTCGGTACAGAAGTTCACCGACGGCCTGACCGTGCGCAAGGTGATCTATGTACCGGGCAAGCTGCTCAACATCGTAGCCAACTGATGCCATATCGCTTACTGGCAACCGGAGACCGGTTCGGGTCGACGCAACTGCGTCGCCAACGGAGCGGTTGCCAAGCGGTCACAGCAAACGGATGATAACGGCGGGCCCTGCGCCCGCCGCTCTTCACTTCATGCAAAGAGGATTTTCTATGGGCACCACCCTCACCCGCTGGATGGCCATACTGCTGACCGGTCTGCTGCTGCAGGCTTGCGGCTTCCAGATGCGCGGCACCGCCATCCCGCCCGAGTTGATGACCATGAAGGTGGTCGGTGACAACAAGAGCGACTTCTACCGGCTGGTCACCACCCGCCTCAAGGCCGCTGGCGTCGAACTCGCCGACAAGGAGGGCATTCCGGTGCTGACCCTGTCCGGCGTCGGCAGCACCAGTCAGGTCGCCTCCGTCGACGCCATCGGCCAGGCCCGTGAGTACGTGCTGGGCTACAACACCCAGTTCACCGTCTCCATGCCGGGCAAACCGACCCAGGTCTTCCCCATCGCCTTCAACCGCAGCTTCCTGAACAAGCCGGACGCGGCGCTCGCCTCCTCCCGCGAGCAGGAGCAGCTCGGCAAGGAGATGCAGGAGCAGGCCGCCAACCTGGTGATCCGCCAGCTCAGTCAGGTCAAATTCTGATGCGCCCATCCTGATGAGAGTGTGTTGATGAGAGTCTATCCCGAGCAGTTTGCGGATCATCTCAAGGCAGGGCTCAAGCCCTGCTATCTCATTTTTGGGGACGAGCCCTTGCTCAAGCTCGAGGCAATCGACGCCGTGCGCCAGGTGGCGCGCAAACAGGGCTTCGATGAGCGCCACAGCTTCGTGGTGGAACAGGGGCTGGACTGGAATCAGGTCTACGATGCCTGCCAGGCCATGAGCCTGTTCTCGGCCCGCCAGATCATCGAGCTGGAGCTGCCGGCCAAGGTCGACAAGGACTTGGCCGCCCGCATCAGCGAGATCGGCAAGCAGCTCCACCCCGACCTGCTGCTGGTACTGAGCGGCAATCGTCTCAACCAGACCCAGATGAAGGCAGCCTGGTTCGACAAGCTGAGCCAAAGCGGCACCTATGTGCCGGTCAACCACCCCGAGCCCCGCTTCTTCCCGCGCTGGATGAGCGCCCGCTTCCAGCGCTTCGGCCTCAAGGCGCTGCCGGATGCGGTCAACTTCATGTGCCACTCCTACGAGGGCAACCTGCTGGCCGCCAGCCAGGAGATCGAGAAGCTGACCCTGCTCTCGCCGCCCCAGCCCATCAGCGTCGCCTATCTGCAGGAGACCATCATCCGCCACGCCCACTTCACCCCGTTCCAGCTCATCGACACCCTGCTGGAAGGAAAGGTGAACCGGGCCCAGCGCATCCTGCTGGCCCTGCGCGCCGAAGGCACCGAGCCCGGCATGCTGGCCTGGTCTCTCTGTCGCGAGCTGGAGCTGCTCACCGAGCTGGCGCTGGCGGCCAGGGCCGGTCAGCCCCTGGTGGAGCATTTCAGCCGCCTGCGCATCTGGCAGAGCCGCCAGCAGCTTATTCAGCAGGCGCTGACCCGGCTCCCCTTTGCCAAGCTGCAGCAGTTGTGGCAGCTGATGGCCCGCCTCGACGACGCCCAGCGTCGCTTCGATACCGAGCAGGCCTGGCTGATGCTGCAGACCATCGCTCTCGGTTTTCGCGATGGCACCCCCTTGCCGCTGGCGGGATCTGACGCATGAGCCAGCCTGTCGACATTCCGGCCATCACCGGCGGGGAACCCATGCTGCAGCCGCCCATCGGCATCCTGGGGGGGACCTTCGATCCCATCCACATCGGTCACCTGCGCCCGGCCATCGAGGCCCGCGACGCCATTGGTCTGGCCGAAGTGCGCCTGCTGCCGAACCATATCCCGCCCCACCGCGCCAGCCCCTTTTGCTCGAGCGAGCAGCGTCTGGCCATGGTCGCCCTGGCGGCGGCGGAAAACCCGGGCTTCGTGGTGGATGAGCGGGAGCTCAAGCGCGATACCCCCTCCTGGACCATCGACACGCTGATCGAGCTGAGGAGCGAGCTGCCGGACACCCCGCTCTGCTTTCTGATGGGGATGGACTCCCTGCTGAGCCTACCGAGCTGGCACCGCTGGCAGGAGCTGCTCGACTACGCCCACCTGGTGGTGAGCACCCGTCCCGGCTGGCAGCCGGATTACCCGGCCGCAGTGGCCGCGCTGCTGGCCTGCCACCAGACCCGCGAAGTGGCGGATCTGCACCGGCTGCGCCACGGCCGCATCTGGCTGGCGGACAACCTGCCCATCGAGCTGTCTGCTACCCGGCTCAGAGAGCGCTTGGCTGCGGGGGCAGATCCCCGCTATCTGCTGCCGCCATCGGTGGCGGAGTACATCCGCCAGCAGGGGCTCTATCGACCGGCCTGAATCCGGTTGGTCGGGGTGGTTGTCCGGCGCGGATCGCGCACTATAGTGATCAACAGGGGGCCGTTTTCCGAGCGGGCACGGCCCCTGTTCCACTCCCCTTCACCGGACTGGGAAACGGGAGTGACCATGATATAATCCGCCGCCCTCACGCCGTGAAAGCGCGCCGGAATACAGGAGAGACTCATTGCAAGGCCAAGAACTGCATGCCTTTATCGTCGACAAGATCGATGACATGAAAGGCCGCGACATCATCACCCTCGATGTGCGCGGCAAATCCAGCATCACCGACACCATGATCATCTGCTCCGGCAACTCCAGCCGTCACGTCAGCGCCATCGCCCACCATCTGGCCAGCGAAGCTCGCCATGCCGGGCTCGATCTGCTGAGCGTGGAAGGCCAGCTCACCGGCGAGTGGGTGCTGGTGGATCTGGGCTCCGTCATCGTCCACGTGATGCAGGATGAGCATCGCGATTTCTATCAGCTGGAAAAACTCTGGAGCAACACCGCTCAGGTGAATGCGCAATAAACGAGCACAAGTGTAACGACCGATGAAAATCCAGTTGATTGCGGTGGGCACCAAGATGCCCGCCTGGGTAGAGCATGGCTTCGAAGAGTATCGCCGCCGTTTCCCCAAAGACATGCCATTCGAACTTGTCGAGATCGGCGCCGGAAAACGTGGTAAAAATGCCGACATTCCCCGCATTCTGCAAAAAGAGGGGGAAGCCATGCTGGCTGCCGCCGGCCGTTCGCGCATCGTGACCCTGGACATCCCCGGCAAACCCTGGACTACCGAGCAGCTGGCCGTGCAACTGGAAGCCTGGAAGCTCGATGGCCGGGACGTGGCCCTGCTGGTGGGCGGCCCGGAAGGGCTCTCCCCCGAGTGCAAGGCTGCCGCCGAGCAGAGCTGGTCGCTGTCGCCGCTGACCCTGCCCCATCCGCTGGTGCGGGTGCTGGTGGCCGAGAGCCTCTATCGCGCCTGGAGCATCACAACCAATCATCCGTATCACAGAGAGTGAACCATGCGTTATTCCAGCATCACCCTCACATACCCGTATCACAGAGAGTGAGCCATGCACTATCCAAGCATTCCCCTCTCAAACCCGAATCACAGAGCGTGAGCATGCACATCTGCACCCCGTTTCTCATCTGCTCGACAGTCATAAGGTAGCGGCATGCTGAAGAATCGCATCGAGATGCGCGACCACAGCGCCGAGGGTCGCCTCTTCTTCCGACGAACCCTGGTCGCCTACGTTGGCATGATAGTGCTGATGCTGGTGCTGCTGGGCAATCTCTACTACCTGCAAGTGGAGTCTTACGACACCTACCAGACCCGTTCCAATGACAACCGCATCCGGGTGGTGCCGGTGGCGCCGCCGCGCGGCCTCATCTATGACACCAACGGCGTGCTGCTGGCGGAAAACCGCCCTGTCTACAGCCTGGAAATCGTGCCGGAAGAGACCAAGGATCTGGAGAAGACCGCTGACGCGCTGATCACCCTGCTGAAGCTGCCGGAGGGGACCAAGGAGAAGTTCCTGGCCGAGGTGAAACGCCAGCGTCGCTTCAAACCGGTGGCCCTGTACGAGAAGCTGACCGAGTATCAGGTCGCCCTCTTCTCGGTCAACCAGCACAACTACCCGGGTGCCAGCATCGAGGCCTACCTCAAGCGCTACTACCCGTTTGGCGACACCCTGACCCATGCGCTGGGTTACGTGGCCAAGATCAACACCCGCGATGTGGAGCGCCTCGACAAGGAGGACAAGCTCGCCAACTATACCGCCACCAAGGACATCGGCAAGCAGGGGGTGGAGAAATACTACGAGGATCAGCTGCACGGCGTGGCGGGCTACCAGGAGGTCGAGGTCAACAACCGCGGCCGGGTGGTCCGTACCCTCAAGTTCCAGCCGCCCGAGCCCGGCAAGGACATCTACCTCAACATCGATATCCGCCTGCAGCTCAAGGCTCAGCAACTGCTGGCCGGCCGCCGCGGCGCCATCGTGATGATGGATCCCAATACCGGCGCCCTCCTGGCCATGGAGTCGAGCCCGAGCTATGACCCCAACCTGTTCGTGACCGGCATCTCCAGCGCCAACTACTCGGCGCTGCTCAACGATCCGGCCAGGCCGCTGGTGAACCGCACCACCCAGGGCATCTATGCCCCCGCCTCCACCGTCAAGCCCATGATGGCGGTGATGGGGCTCAACGAGGGGGCCATCACCCCCAACTACCGCTACTTCGGCGGCCCCAGCTTCTCCATCCCCGGCACCACCAAGAAGTTCCGCGACTGGCGCCGCTGGGGCCACGGCTGGCTAGACGTCTATCGCGCCATCGAGGTGTCGGCGGATACCTACTTCTACGATCTCGCCTACCGGGTCGGCATCGACAAGATCAACAGCTACATGACCAAGTTCGGCTTCGGTCAATACAGCGGTGTAGACATCTACGAAGAGACCAAGGGGGTCATGCCATCCCGCGACTGGAAGATGGCCCGCTGGCGCCAGCCCTGGTATCAGGGTGACACCATCTCCATCGGCATCGGCCAAGGCTACTGGAGCGCCACCCCGATCCAGCTCGCCAAAGCCATCAGCATCCTGACCCAGAACGGCCACGACGTGACACCACACCTGCTCAAGAGCACCGCCTCCATCGATGGCGTGGTCAACGCCCCCATCAACCCCAACATGGCCATCCAGACCAAGAGCGACAGCTACTGGCAGGTGGCCAAGGACGGCATGTGGCGGGTCATCAACGGCCACGAAGGGACCGGCCGGCGCGCCTTTGCCAACACCCCCTACAAGGCGGCGGGCAAGTCAGGCACCGCCCAGGTGGTGGGACTGAAGGAGAACCAGGTCTACAACGCGGCCACCACCAAGGTGGAACACCGCGACAATGCCCTGTTCGTCTCGTTCGCCCCGTTCGAAGCACCCAAGGCGGTAGTCGCCCTGGTGCTGGAGAACGCCGGGGGCGGCAGTTCCATGGCGGCACCGGTCGCCCGCAACATGCTGGACGCCTACCTGCTGCCGCCGGAGCCGCAACTGCCGCCGGCGCCGGTCAAGAAGCCCCAATCCGAAGAGGTTGCCTCTCATGAGTAACTCCGCTCGCCAGCAGAGCATCTGGTACAAGCTGCATATCGACCTGCCGCTGCTGCTCGGCCTGCTGACCCTGATGTCCCTCTCCATGGTGGTGCTCTACTCCGCCTCCGGTCAGGACGTCGACGCCATCGTGCGCCAGCTGGTGCGCGGTGGACTGGCGTTCGCCCTGATGATCGGCATGGCCCAGCTGCCACCCTCCCTCTATGCCCGCTGGTCGGTGCCCCTGTTTGCTGTGGTGGTGCTGCTGCTCATCGCGGTGGACGTGTTCGGCCACATCGGCAAGGGGGCCCAGCGCTGGCTGGACCTCGGCTTCATGAAGTTCCAGCCCTCCGAGGTGATGAAGCTCTCCATGCCCATCATGGTGGCCGCCTGGCTCAGCCGTCATTCGCTGCCGCCCAAGTTCAGCCACCTGGTGCTGAGCCTCATCATGGTGCTGCTGCCCACCCTGCTGATCGCGGCCCAGCCTGACCTTGGCACCTCCATCCTGGTAGCCGCCTCCGGCTTCTTCGTCATCTTCCTGGCGGGGATCAGCTGGTGGCTTATCGGCCTCGCGGTGCCGCTCATCTGCGCCTTCATGCCGGTTCTCTGGTTCTTCCTGATGCACGACTACCAGCGCCAGCGGGTGCTGATGCTGCTGGACCCGGAGAAGGACCCGCTCGGCCGCGGCTACCACATCATCCAGTCCAAGATAGCGATCGGCTCCGGCGGCGTGTTCGGCAAGGGCTGGCTGCAGGGCACCCAGTCCCAGCTCGAGTTCCTGCCCGAGCGCCACACCGACTTTATCTTCGCGGTGTTCAGCGAGGAGTTCGGCCTGGTGGGGGTAGCCCTCCTGCTGGTGATCTACCTCTACATCATCAGCCGCTGCCTGTTTATCTCCATGCAGGCCCAGAACAGCTTCGAGCGCCTGCTGGGCGGTGCCCTGACCCTCACCTTCTTCGTCTATGTGTTCGTCAACATGGGGATGGTGAGCGGCATCCTGCCCGTGGTGGGGGTCCCCCTGCCGCTGGTGAGCTACGGCGGCACCTCCATGGTGACCCTGATGGCCGGCTTCGGCATCCTGATGTCCATCCAGACCCACAGAAGGCTGCTGGCCTGATGCGACTGGCCGGTTTGCTGCTCTCGCTCGTTGCCCTCACCGCAACGGCGGCTGTCGAGCCCCCAGGGCTCGCCCGGCTCGCCGAGCAGCAACAAGTGCCACTGGCCGAGTTGCAGGCCGCCACGGCCCAGGCCAGCCTGCGCCAGGAGGTGCTCGACACCATCAGCCGCCCCTGGGAGGCCAAACCCTGGCACCGCTACCGGCCACTGTTCATCACCCCGGAGCGGATCCGGGATGGTGTCGACTTCTGGCAACGCCACGCCGCCACCTTGAAGCGGGCCGAACAAACCTACCAGGTGCCGGCGTCGATCATCGTCGCCATCATCGGCATCGAGACCTTCTACGGCCGCCAGATGGGCCGCCATCCGGTGCTGGACAGCCTCTATACCCTGGGCTTCCACTACCCGGAGCGGGCAGATTTCTTCGCCAAGGAGTTTGCCCAGCTGGTGCTGCTTGCCCGGGAAGAGAAGTGGCCACTCACCCTTCTCAAGGGCTCCTATGCCGGCGCCATGGGCATGGGTCAGTTCATGCCCTCCAGCTATCGCCACTACGCGGTCGACTTCGACGGCGACGGCAAGCGCGATCTGTTCGCCAATCCGGTGGATGCCATCGGCAGCGTTGCCCACTATTTTGCCGAGCACCAGTGGCGCTGGGGGGAGTCACCGGTCGAACCCGCCTTGATCGGGCTGGCGCCAGTGGGTACTCTGCTGGGGCCTGCCCCCGAGCTGACCCAGACCTGGGCCGAGCTGGCCGCCGCGGGCATTGAACTCGCCACCCCGCTGGCACCCGACACGCCGGTGAAACTACTGGCATTGGAACAGGCCGATGGACCGGAATACTGGGTCGCGCGCCACAATTTTTACGTGATCACCCGCTATAACCGCAGCCCGCTCTATGCGATGGCGGTGCATCAACTCAGTCAAGCAATCCAGGACGCGTATGCATTACAGCCACAAACTTCTCCCGCTCAGCCTGACCTTGTTGCTGGCCGCCTGTAGCAGCCAGCCGGAGCAGCTTCCCCCGCCTCCCGAACCGATCCAGCCGGAAAAACCCCAGGTCATCGAGATCCCGCAGGCCACCGGCGCCATCCCGCGCCCCGAACCCCTGAGCGCCAGCGGCAACCGGGATTACTGGATAGGCAAGCAGAAGAACGAGGTGTGGCGCGACATCAAGCACTACAGCGAAGAGGGCACTGCCAGCTGGCTGGCGCAGGATCTGGACGGCCAGAAGACCGCCAACGGCGACGTGCAGGACAGCAAGCTGTTCAGCGCCGCCCACCGCAACCTGCCGCTGCCAAGCTATGTGCGGGTCACCAACCTGGACAACGGGCAGGAGACCATAGTGCGGGTCAACGATCGCGGCCCCTTCGGCAGCGATCGGCTGATCGATCTCTCCCATGCCGCCGCCAAGCAGCTGGGGATGGTGGAAGGGGGCGAGGCGCGGGTGCGGCTCGAGCTCATCAACGACACCCCGGATCAGATGGTGCTCATGGCCCCCATGAAACCCATCGAGATGACGCCGACCACGCCGACTACCGCGGCCCCCGCCGCTCAGGACGGCTTCGTCGGCCAGCCCACCGAACTGGCCATGGCCACACCGGCCGTCGCCGAACCGGCCCCCGTCAAGGCGGCGGTCACCAAACCAGCCAAGGCGGCGGCACCCGCCAGCAGCGGCGAGGGCAAAATGATCCAGGTGCTGGCCAGCGGCTCGCAGGCACGGGCGGAGGCGATGGGCAAGGTGATGACCCAGCGTCACGGCCTGCCCTATCGGGTGGACGCCCATGGTGCCATCTTCCGGGTGCTGATCGGCCCCGTGCCTGCCGACCAGCAGGCCGCCACCCTGGAGAAAGTGCGCCAGGGGGGGCTGGAGCAAGCCTTCATCGTCCCCTGAGCGCCTTAGGCTCAAGCTGACCGAACCGCCCTCTGTGGCCCGCCATCACGTCGTTTCCCGGCGTGATGGCGGCTACGGACGGAGAAAAAACCAGACCAGAAGGCACGTCGGGCTTTGACCGACGGTCGCTTCTGGTATAGTGAAGCCCGCATTTTTAACTTGGGTTACCCCAACCAGGCACCAGGAATTTCAAGATGTCCAAATTTGCCCGTTCAGTTATTCTGGCCTCCCTGATAAGCGCCACCGCCCAGGCCAACACGCCTGTACCGACCCCGACGCCGAACACCAACCCCGTGGTGGTTCCCGCCGCGCCGGAGATCTCCGCCAAAGCCCACATCCTGATCGACTACTACTCCGGTCAGGTACTGGCCGAGCAGAACGCCGAAGAGCGTCTGCCGCCCGCCAGCCTGACCAAGATGATGACCTCCTACATCATCGGCCAGGAGCTGCTGAAGGGGAACATCAAGCGCACCGACATGGTGACCATCAGCCAGAACGCCTGGTCCAAGAACTACTCCGACTCCTCCAAGATGTTCATCGAGGTGGGCAAGCAGGTCTCCGTCGATGACCTGAACAAGGGCATCATCATTCAGTCCGGCAACGACGCCTGCGTCGCCATGGCCGAATTCCTGGCGGGCAGCACCGACTCCTTCGCCAGCCTGATGAACAGCTGGGCCGCCAAGCTCGGCATGAACGACAGCCACTTCATGAACCCGCACGGTCTGGATGCGGAAGGTCACTACAGTACCGCTCACGACATGGCGCGCCTGGGCCAGGCCCTGATCCGCGACCTGCCGGAGGAGTACAAGATCTACGCCCAGAAATCCTTCGTGTTCAACGGCATCACCCAGCACAACCGCAACCGCCTGCTGTGGGATCAGTCCCTGCAGGTTGACGGCATCAAGACCGGCCACGTCAGCCAGGTCGGCTACAACCTGGTCTCCTCCTCCACCAACAACGAAGGCATGCGCCTGATCGCCGTGGTGCTGGGCGCCAGCAGCGAAGCCTCCCGCGCCGCCGAGAGCAAGAAGCTGCTCACCTACGGCTTCCGCTTCTTCCAGAGCCTGACCCCATACAAGGCGGGCACCGAGCTGGTGACCCAGAAGATCTGGATGGGCGACAAGCCTGAAGTGAAGCTGGGCGTCGACAAGGACGTCTCCGTGCTGGTCACCCGTGGCCAGGGCAACAACCTCAAGGCGGACTTCCAGCTCGAAAGCGAACTGAAGGCACCGCTGGCCAAGGGTCAACGGGTCGGCACCGTGTTCCTCAAGCAAGGGGACAAGGAGATCAAGCAGGTACCGCTGGTCGCCCTGGAAGAGGTGCAAGAGGGTGGCCTGATGAGCCGTCTGTGGGACTACCTGGTGATGCTGGTCTCCAGCTGGTTCAAGTAATCCACACGCAGGATCCCGACCAAACAGCGGCGCCAACAGGCGCCGCTGCTGTCTTTTTGGGGTCGGGCCAGTCAATAACCCTGTAAACTGCAGGTTCCGCAGACTGACGATTTGTGGTAAAAAGCAGCACCTCCATCCCTTGTCTGCCGGTCCGGCCTTGATCCCGGCCCGGGCAATGCCCATATACACTTGAGCAGTGCCCCGCCCAGACGGGGGCATGGCGGCCCCGAGGGGCCAACGGCCATTAGCCACAAGCAAGAAAGTCGTCTCGCGACGACCGCAAAAGGTGAGTAAATGAATACCAAGTTTGATGAACTGCTGGAGTTCCCCTGCAAGTTCCCGTTCAAGGTGCTCGGCGTTGCCGACCCGGCCCTGCCGGACATGGTGGTGGAAGTGCTGCAGCAGCACGCCCCCGGCACCTACAGCCCGACCGTCCAGCCCAGCTCCAAGGGCAACTACCACTCGGTCCGGGTCACTGTGACTGCCCAGAGCAAAGAACATATCGAAGCCATGTATACCGCCCTCGGCAACATAGAACTGGTTCGCTACGTCCTGTAAGTCGCCTCTTTCGCCCCGCCACCGGGGCGACTGATTATTTGCCGCCGGCGACCAGCGCCGTGCCGGCCGACCCAAGCGCCTGTCAGTGAGGAAAGATGTCACCCCAAACTCCCGCCGAGTCATCACAGTCCGCCAGCCTGCTGCTGGTGAGACAGCTGGGCCGTCGTCCCTACCAGCCGGTATGGGATGCCATGAAGGCTTTCACCGACAGCCGTACCCCCGACACCCCGGACGAGTTCTGGGTGGTGGAGCATGACCCCGTCTATACCCAGGGCCAGGCCGGCAAGGCCGAACACCTGCTCGCCCCCGGCGACATCCCGGTGGTGCAGAGCGATCGCGGTGGCCAGGTGACCTATCACGGCCCGGGCCAGCTGGTGCTCTACGTGCTGGTGGACGTGCGCCGCAGCAAGCTGACGGTACGCGAGCTGGTGACCTGCCTGGAGACCGCCATCATCAATACCCTGGCCAGGAGCGGGATTGAGGCTTATGCCAAACCCGATGCCCCCGGCGTCTACGTGAAGAACGAGCTCGGCATGGAGGCTAAACTGGCCTCCCTTGGCCTGCGCATTCGCAAGGGCTGCTCGTTCCACGGGCTGGCCCTCAACATCAACATGGACATGACCCCCTTCCTGCGCATCAACCCGTGCGGTTATGCGGGCATGGCCATGACCCAGACCAGCGCCCTGGGCGGCCCACAGAGCGTGGCCGAGGCGCAATCCATCCTGGTGGCCGAACTGGCCCGCCTGATTGGTTATCAAACAATAACAAACACCGAGAGTGAATCATGAGCAAACCCGTTCGTATGGAGCCGGGCGTCAAGCTGCGCGATGGCGACAAGATGGCCCTGATCCCGGTGAAATTCATGCCGGATCCCAACGAGGAAGTGCTGCGCAAGCCTGACTGGATGCGGATCAAGCTGCCACCGTCGAGCCAGAAGATCGAGCACATCAAGAGCACCCTGCGCAAGAACAAGCTGCACTCGGTGTGTGAAGAGGCCTCCTGCCCCAACCTGGCAGAGTGCTTCAACCACGGCACCGCCACCTTCATGATCATGGGCGCCATCTGCACCCGTCGCTGCCCCTTCTGTGACGTGGCCCACGGCCGCCCGCTGGCACTCGACCCGGAAGAGCCGAAGAAGCTGGCGCTGACCATCAAGGAGATGGGGCTGAAATACGTGGTGATCACCTCGGTGGACCGCGATGACCTGCGCGACGGCGGTGCCCAGCACTTCGCCGACTGCATCAAGCAGATCCGCGAGCACAGCCCGCAGACCCGTATCGAGATCCTGACCCCAGACTTCCGCGGCCGGATGGAGCAGGCGCTGGAGGTGTTCCGCGAGACCCCGCCGGACGTCTTCAACCACAACCTGGAAACCGCCCCGCGCATGTACCGGGTCGCCCGCCCGGGTGCCGACTACAAGTGGTCGCTGGAGCTGCTGCGCCGCATCAAGGAGATGCACCCCCATGTGCCGACCAAATCCGGCGTCATGATGGGTCTGGGCGAAACCAACGAAGAGATAGTCCAGGTGCTCAAGGACCTGCGCGAGCACGGCGTCAACATGCTGACCCTGGGTCAGTACCTGCAGCCGAGCCGCCACCACCTGCCGGTGAAGCGCTACGTGCCGCCCGCAGAGTTCGACGAGCTCAAGGACGTGGCCATGGAGCTCGGCTTCAGCCACGCCGCCTGCGGTCCCTTCGTGCGATCCTCCTACCACGCGGATCTGCAGGCCAAGGGGGAAGAGGTTGTGGGTTACAAGGCTAAATAGTACTCTACATCGGTAAATGGGATTAACACTGATGTTTTGTACTGTGAGGTTCAGAAATGGCAGCAAGAAGGATACCCAAGATCAAAGAATTTCCCATGGATGGGAAATTCTGGCGTGTTGATTGGAAAGGAGCTGTGCTCCCAAATCCTGACGTCACTACTGAGCCTCTTTTCCAAATCGTACTCAGTCCGTTCCTTGATAACCCCTTTAAAATGCGAGGAGACAAGCGAGCATCGGTTAGCCAAACTGATGTAGAACATCAGATAGTTGTTAACATAGGTATTGGACAGTTGCCATTGATTGCCACTGGCTCTATATGGATGAATGGTATATGTCAGGATATTCTAGCGGGAAAATATGAAGCAATAAATAATCTGCTAATTTCACCAC
>NZ_NEVB01000206.1:0-28240 GCF_002259925.1 Aeromonas sp. A35_P
TACAGAGAGTGAATGTGATCGGCGTCACTATGAAGGGAGGGGGGGGGTCGGGGTATTTGAGAGCTGTGTCACAAGACACCCCGTTTTCAGCCTAATTTGATCGCAAGCTGGTAGATTGAAGTTGCTTAGACGACAGGGATGGCGGTTCGGCAAAACCGGCCAGCCCGACTACCACTTTTAATCAAACAGGCTTAAAACGGGGTCCCGACATGTTATCACCGGATACCAAAGTCAAGATACAGAATTTTGGACGCTTCCTGTCCAATATGGTCATGCCCAACATAGGCGCCTTCATCGCCTGGGGCTTTATTACCGCCCTCTTCATCCCCACCGGCTGGCTGCCGAGCGAAACCTTGGCCAAGCTGGTCGGCCCCATGATCACCTACCTGCTGCCGCTGTTGATTGGCTATACCGGCGGCAAGCTGATGGGCGGTGAGCGCGGCGGCGTGGTCGGTGCCATCACCACCATGGGCGTCATCGTGGGGACCGACATCCCCATGTTCATGGGCGCCATGATGGTCGGCCCGCTCGGTGGCTGGGCCATCAAGCGGTTCGACAAGGCGATGGAAGGTCGCGTCAAGAGCGGCTTCGAGATGTTGGTCAACAACTTCTCCGCCGGCCTCATCGGCATGCTGCTGGCCATCCTCGCCTTCTTCGTCATCGGCCCCTTCGTCAAGGTGCTCTCCGGCGTGCTGGCCGGTGGCGTCGGCTTCCTGGTGGACAACAACCTGCTGCCGCTCACCTCCATCTTCGTCGAGCCGGCCAAGATCCTGTTCCTCAACAACGCCATCAACCACGGCATCTTCTCGCCGCTGGGGATCCAGCAGGCCACCGAGCACGGCCGCTCCATCTTCTTCCTGATCGAAGCGAACCCGGGCCCGGGCATGGGCGTGCTGCTGGCCTACATGGTGTTCGGTCGCGGCGCCGCCAAGCAGTCCGCTGCCGGTGCCTCCATCATTCACTTCTTCGGCGGCATCCACGAGATCTACTTCCCGTACGTGCTGATGAACCCGCGTCTCATCCTGGCGGTGATCGCCGGCGGCATGACCGGGGTGTTCACCCTGACCCTGTTCAACGCAGGTCTGGTCTCCCCCGCCTCACCGGGTTCCATCTTCGCCGTGCTGTTGATGACGCCGAAAGCCTCCCTCATAGGGGTCGCTCTCTCCATCATCAGCGCCACCCTGGTCTCCTTCCTGGTCGCCGCCGTGTTCGTGCGTGCCCAGCAGCCGGAAGCCGACGAGGCCGATGCCCTCGGTGAAGCCACCCGCAAGATGAAAGCCATGAAGGGTGCCAAGCCCGAGAGCGCAGCGGCCAAGAAGCCGGGCGGCGAACTGATGGCGGTACGCAACATCGTCGTCGCCTGCGATGCGGGCATGGGTTCCAGCGCCATGGGCGCCGGCCTGCTGCGCAAGCGGGTGCAGGCCGCCGGCCTCGACATCAGCGTCACCAACCGCGCCATCGATCAGCTCGACGATCAGGTGGACTGGGTCATCACCCACAAGGATCTGACCGAGCGGGCCCGTCGCCACGCGCCGCACGCCCACCACATCTCGCTCACCAACTTCCTCGACAACGGTCTCTATCAGGAGCTGGTACAGAGCCTGACCCAGGCCGCCAACGATGACGTCGCCAACCCGCAACTGCTGGTGGCCGCCAACGACGACAGCTACGAGCCGCAGGAGCCGGAAGTGTTCACCCTGAGCCGTCATGACGTGCACCTGGGGCTCAAGGCCGACAACAAGGAGGCCGCCATCCGGGCTGCCGGCAAGCTGCTGGCGGAGCGAGGCTACGTAGCGCCCGACTACGTCAACGCCATGCTGGAGCGCGAACAGCTGGTCTCCACCTACCTCGGCGAATCCATCGCCGTGCCTCACGGCACCATCGCCGCCAAGGAGTTTGTGAAGCGCACCGGCATCGTCATCTGCCAATACCCGGCCGGGGTCGCCTTCGGCGAGGCGGCCGATGAAGTGGCGCGGCTGGTGATCGGCATCGCCGCCCGCAACGACGAACACATGCAGGTGATAACCCGCCTGACCAATGCACTGGACGAACCCGGTCTCATCGACCGGCTGGCCAGCACCCAGGATCCCCAGGAGTTCCTGGAGCTGCTGGGTGCCGAACAGGCTGCCTGATCGTCCTTCATCGTCTTTGGTTCAAGAGGTTAATATCATGAAAACATTGCATTTTGGTGCCGGCAATATCGGTCGCGGCTTCATCGGAAAACTGCTGGCCGACGCCAGCCATCAGGTCACTTTTGCCGACGTCAACGAGACCCTGATCGACCAGCTCAACCACCGCCAGGAGTACAAGGTGCACGTGGTGGGAGCGGATCAGAAGCTCGACGTGGTGCGCAACGTGGCGGCGGTGAGCTCCGCCGGCCACGAGGTGATCGCCCGCATCATCACCGCCGATCTGGTCACCACCGCGGTCGGCCCCAACATTCTGGACAAGATTGCCAGCACCCTGGCCCAGGGGCTGCAGGCCCGCTTCGATGCCGGCAACCTGACGCCGCTCAACGTCATCGCCTGCGAGAACATGGTGCGCGGCACCAGCCACCTCAAGCAGGAGGTACTCAAGTACCTGCCGGTCGCGTATCATGCCACCCTCGACGCCTGCATCGGCTTCGTCGATTCGGCGGTGGACCGCATCGTCCCGCCGGCGGCGGCCAACGATGATCCACTGGAAGTGACGGTGGAGAGCTTCAGCGAGTGGATCGTCGACCAGACCCAGTTCAAGGGCGAGCTGCCGCAGGTGGCGGGCATGGAGCCCACCGACAACCTGATGGCCTTCGTCGAGCGCAAGCTGTTCACCCTCAACACCGGCCACATCGTCACCGCCTACCTCGGCAAGCTGAGGGGCTATCGCACCATCCGCGAGGCGATCGAGGATCCGCTGATCCGCAGCAAGGTGCGTCGCGCCATGGAGGAGAGCGGCGCCGTGCTGGTGCAACGCTACGGGTTCGACCCGCGCCTGCATGCCGCCTACATCGAGAAGATCCTGGCCCGCTTCGCCAACCCCTATCTGGTGGACGAGATTGACCGGGTCGGCCGTCAGCCGCTGCGCAAGCTGGCGGCGGGGGATCGGCTGGTGAAGCCGCTGCTCGGCACCCTGGAGTACGGCCTGCCAAACGATCACCTGCAGGAGGGGATCGCTGCGGCGCTGCACTATCGCAACGCCGACGACCCGCAGGCGGTGGAGCTGCAACAGCTGCTGGCGGAGCTGGGCCCGGCCCAGGCTCTGGCGCGCATCACCGGCCTGGCCGCCGACAGCGACATCGTCAGCGCCATCGTCACCCGTTATGGCAATTTGAAGTGACCTGATGAGGCGCCGTCGCCGCCGGCCCACTAAGGCCGGCCACCAAAGCGCCTCATACGATAAAAACCGGGAGAGAGGCCTACTCTCTCCCAGTCAGCTGGACCCAATGCACTTATGACCACACACCAGGAAGATGAAGTACTGGAACGACTGAACGAGCAGGATGGCCCCCGCGGCTTCTTTCTCGAGGTCGTGACCATCCTGGAAGAGGCGGTCGACTCCCTGATGCGACGCGCGTTCCGTCAGGAGGAGTATGCCGTCAAATACGCCATCGAACCCCTGCTCAACCAGAGCGGCCCCCTCGGCCAGCTGGAGGTGCGCCTCAAGCTCATCTTCGCCCTCGGCCTCATCTCCCTCGAACGCTATCAGGATCTCGAGGCTTACCTGAAGATCCGCGATTTTCTGGTGCGCGACCCCAAGGATTATCGCTTCAGCGACAAGCCGATCCGCGATCTGCTGGCACGCCTGCACGGCGTCAGCCAGGGCGGCATGATGCCGCAGGAGGCCCCCGCCAACGAGGAGGACTGGCCCTTCTACCAGATGCAGCTGAACCGGCTCGATCAGGTGGTGCGCTCAGCGCTGGTGCTGGCGGTGGCCGACTGTGTCACCGAACTCCACAAAGAGAGCCCCATCTAATCCGGCTGATGGCCGCAACCTGCGGCCCCCTCCCTGCCAAGCCTCCCCCGACAATCGTGACGCCCGCTGTCGCGCTGCCCTCCTGGGCGCTTGCCCCCGCTTTCGGGCGGTGTCAATCTGACCATCTTCCCCACTACACTTCCTCCAGGTCCATTGCCCCAACCGAGGTCTGCATGATCGCTCTCTCCCTGGCCGGGATCGCCCTGGTCTCAGTGCTGGCCCAGTGGCTCGCCTGGTCGCTGCGGGTGCCCGCCATCCTGTTTCTGCTGCTCACCGGCCTGCTGCTGGGGCCGGTCGGCGGCCTGCTCGACCCCGACGCCCTGCTCGGCGACCTGCTGTTTCCGCTGGTCTCCCTGTCGGTCGCCATCATCTTGTTCGAGGGGGCACTGACCCTGCACCTGGCCGAGCTCAAGGGGATCGGCAAGGTGGTGCGCAACCTCTGCTCCACCGGCATGCTGGTGAGCTTCGCCGTCATCGGCAGCGCCGGCTACTTCCTGCTGGGGCTGGACTGGCGGGTCGCCATGGTGCTCGGCGCCGTGCTGGTGGTGACCGGCCCCACCGTGGTCGCCCCCATGCTCAACGTGATCCGCCCGACCCGGGAGGTGGACCGCATCCTGCGCTGGGAGGGGATCGTCATCGATCCCATCGGCGCCCTGTTTGCGGTGCTGGTGTTCGAGGCGGTGCGCCTCGGCAGCCAGGGAGATCTGGTCGGCCACACCCTGCTGGCGCTGGCCAAGACGGTGGGGGTGGGCTCCCTCATCGGGGTGGGTGCCGGCTGGCTCACCACCCTGCTGATCCGCAAAGACTGGCTGCCGGTCAGCCTGCACAAGTTCGGCGTGCTGGCGCTGGTGCTGGTCACCTTCAGCCTCTCCAACTGGCTCAGCCACGAATCCGGCCTGCTGGCAGTGACCGTGTTCGGCATCTGGCTAGCCAATCAGGAGGGGCTGGATCTGGAGGAGGTGCTGGCCTTCAAGGAAGATCTCGCCGTCATCCTCATCTCCTCCCTCTTCATCCTGCTGGCGGCCCGCCTCGATCTGGCCCAGCTCTGGCAGCTCGGCCCCATGGTGCTGGCGCTGCTGTGTGTGGTGCAGTTCGTGGCACGCCCGCTCTGCATCCTGGTCTCCACCTGGGGATCCGATCTCTCCTGGCAGGCCCGCGCCCTGCTCGGCTGGATCGCGCCGCGCGGCATAGTGGCGGCGGCGGTCAGCGCCTCCTTCGCCATCAGCCTGCATGAGGCCGGTATTGCCGATGCCGACAAGCTGGTGCCGCTGGTGTTTGCGGTGATCATCTCCACCGTGGTGCTGCAGAGCCTCACTTCGGCGCCGCTGGCCGGGCTGCTCAAGATGCGCCAGAGCGCCCCCAACACCTGGCTCATCATCGGAGCCAACTCGGTGGCGCGAGCCATCGGCCGGGCACTGGCGGATCAGGGGGTGCCGGTCCAGCTCTGCGATCCGGCCTGGGAGTTCTGCCGTCAGGCGCGCATGAGCAACCTGCCCTGCTACTTCGGCAATCCGCAATCCGAACACGCCGAGCTGCACCTGCCGCTCACCAGCATCAGTACCGTGCTGGCGCTCTCCCCCAACCGTCACAACAATGCCCTCGGCGTGCTGCACTTCGCCCACCTCTACGGCGAGGAGAAGGTCTACTCGTTGCGCTCCAGCGAGCAGCACGGCAAGGCCAACCGGGAGAGCGCCACCTTCCGCGCCCGTCAGAACCTGTTCGGTCCCGACATCAACTACGCCAGGCTGAGCGGCCTGCTGAGCCGGGGTGGCCAGATCAAGGCGACCCGCCTGAGCGAGGCGTTCGACTGGGCCCAGTATCAGGAGGCCAACCCGGGCGCCATCCCGCTGTTCGTGCTGGACGGCAAGGGGCGGACCCGCATCGTCACCGGCCCCGTCGAGCCGCTGGCCGGGGAGCTGCTGATCGCCCTGCAGCCTCCCAAAGAGGGAGCCGGCCAGTGAACTCTGCCGAATCGACCGCCAACCCGCTGCTCGCCCCGCTGCTGGCACTGCTCAGGGAGGCCAACGGCAGCTACAAGGTGCACGAGCTGCTGGCCGAGCTGCGTCGCCAGGAGCTCATCCCGCCTCTGCCGGGGGACGAGCAGCAGCAGCTGTTTCGGCTCAACTTCCTCATCATGAACGCCCTCTATCAGCTGCAGGCCGAGCTCCATGATGAAGGATGGTGGCTGCTGATCAGCACCCTGGATATCCGGCTCGAACCACTCGCTCCTCGCAACGCGGCACGCGCCCTCGCCCAGGGTGAGGCGCTGCGCAGCTACTACCTCGACTGGCAGGTGTTCTGGCAGACCGACCGGGAGGAGGTGGAGGCCCTGCTCGGCAGCTTCTGGCGGGCCTACGCACGGGATGAACACAGGACCGAGGCGCTGACCCTGTTCGCCCTGCCGGCCGGAGCGGGGCCTGACGCCATCCGCCGCCGCTGGCGGGAACTAGCGCTGCAACACCACCCGGATCGCGGGGGCGATGCCGATACCTTCATCCGCCTGCGCTGGGCCTGGGAGCACCTCAAGACGGCCAAATGAGCCACCTGATGGCGGCCGCAACCACTAGACTTGAAGTGGCATCAAGCGTCACGGGAGGATGTCATGACAGTCAATGAACTTCGCCAACTCTACCAGCAGCAGGTCTTCAAGGAAGCCGAGATCCTGCAGGATGCCATCCTGCCCGGCTGGATCGTGGAGTTCAGGGGACAGGACGGCAAACTGTACGAGATGACCGACACCCTGGGTTGCCCCCTCAGCTTCGGTTCGGTCGAAGAGGCCCGCCAGCACGTGCATCTGGTGGCGGACTGCCCGATCCAGATCGAGCATCTCTACCGCTTCTTCGAACGTTGAGAGAGTGGCACGTACAAAAAAGGCTCCCGTGGGAGCCTTTTCTCATTCCGGTTGCTGGGGTTCCGCCCCCTTGCCCTCCAGCCGCCTGACCGGTTTTTGCAGGATCAGGTTGGCGGGATAGGTGACCAGATCGCCGTTGTCATCGCGTACCCGCACGTAGAAGAGGCCGATCTCGGTGATGACGCCGGTGACGGAGTCATCCTTGTCGAGGATCCGGATCCGATCGCCAATCTTGTAGGGGAAGGCGAAGAAGATGGTGATGCTGGCGGTGATGTTGGAGAGGATCGACCACTGCGCCACCATGGCGACCCCCAGCACCGCGAAGAAGGAGGAGGCCAGTACCACCAGCCGCGAGAAGTCGAGCCCCCACACCCCGGCCAGGATCAGCAGGGTGGCGCAGCCGAGCAGGAAGTGGAACACGTGCTCCACGTAGAGCACCCGGTTCTCGCTCACCTGCCGGCTCTGGCCGAGGGCCATCAGGCTCTTGTGAATGAGACCGCGAACGAGGGTGTGGCCCAGCAGCAACAGCAGGGTCACGCCAAAAGATTCCCATGTGGTCATGTCTGCTCCTTACCACCAGCGTCTGTGTTTGAGCCAGACCGCCAGCCCGGCGGCCATCGCCACCAGGGAACCGCAGAAGATCCAGAAGGCGGTCGGGCTCTCGGCCCCGGGAATGCCTCCCAGGTTGATGCCGAACAGGCCGGTCAGGAAGCTGGCGGGCAGAAACAGCAGCGCCATCACCGACATCTGGTAGGCGCGACGGTTGGTCGCCTCCGCCATCAGGTTGTTGATCTCGTCCGCCAGCACGGCGGTGCGTGCCACCCCGGCATCCAGATCGTCCAGCCAGCGCCGCAGCCGGTCGGCGATGTCGAGCAGGCGGCGCCGGTCGTCCTCGTCCAGCCAGCTGATCTTCTCGTTGGCGAGGCGCGCCACCAGATCCCGCTGGGGGGAGAGGTAGCGGCGGATCATGATGAGCTGTTTTCGGATCAGCGCCAGCCGGCCGTTGGCAGGCAGGTCGCGCATCAGCACCTGCTCTTCCAGATCCAGGATCTGGTCGTGCAGCTCCTCGACAAACTCCCCGGCCCGATCGGTCAGGGCATCGCAGATCTCCACCAGCCAGTCGGCCGGGGTGTCGGCGCCGCCCCCCTGCTTCAGCTGCTCGAAGACATCTTTTTCCGACAGTAGCGGCCGGCGCCGGCTGCTGATGATGAGATCCGGCGTGATGAAGATCCGCAGCGCCACCATCTCTTCGGGCCTGTGATCCTTGTTGTGGTTGATGCCACGCAGGATCAGCAGCACAGTCTCGCCCATCCGCACCAGCTTGGGTCGATTGCTCTGGCCGAGCAGCGACTCGCGCGCCGCATCACCCAGCAGCGGGGTCTGCAACAGCCAGCGCGCCGCCTCCGGGTTGCCATAGTCAAGATGCAGCCAGCCCGGCTTCGCTGCCGGTATCTCGCTGCCCACCGCCAGCGGCTGCATGCCCCCCCCTGCCATCCAGGGTCAGGCCATAAATCACGTCACTGGGCACCCGATCCATCTGCTCGTCCTTCTCGCTCATGTTCATCGGCCCAGCTTACACCAAAGCCGGACCCGACTCAGCCCCGGGGCAGCCGGCCGCCCCCGGCCGTGCTAAGATGCGCCACTCGTTTCAGACACAGGAAGCCATGCCATGCCCATCTGGGTTGATGCCGATGCCTGCCCCATTCCGGTCAAGGAGATCCTCTATCGCGCCGCCCACCGCGCCCAGGTGGTGACCACGCTAGTGGCCAATCAGGGGCTGCGGGTGCCCCCCTCCCCCTTCATCAAGACCCAGCAGGTGGAGAAGGGCTTCGATGTGGCAGATCATGTCATCGCCCAGCAGGTCAAACCCGGCGATCTGGTGATCACCGGCGACATCCCCCTCGCCGCCCTGGTGATCGATGCCGGCGGCGAGGCGCTCAATCCCCGCGGTGAGATCTATACCCACGAGACCATCAAGGCCCGGCTCGGCATGCGCAACTTCATGGAAGAGCTGCGCTCGGCCGGGGTCCAGACCGGCGGCCCGGCCCCCCTCAACGCGGCCGACAAGCAGCGCTTCGCCAACGCGCTGGACAAGTGGCTGGTCAGGGGCAAGCTGAGCTGAGCCCGCTCCCCGGCGCCCTGCCGGGGAGACCCATTCATTTCCTTCTGCGCTTAATTCTTTCTTAAGGCTGGTGAACTAGCCTTGTGGCTGTTGACCCAACCACCCGCAAGGAGCAAGCAATGAAACTGACCCCCCTGTTGTTACTGATCCCTCTGTTGAGCGGCGCAGCCCTGGCCGACCCCCAATGCACCCAGGCCGACAAGAGCAAGTGGATGAGCGAAGCCGACGCCCAGCAGCAGATCAAGGCGATGGGCTATGACATCAAGAAGTTCAAGGTCACCGAGACCAACTGCTACGAGATTTACGGTTGGGACAAGGAGAAGCGCAAGGTCGAGATCTACTTCGACCCGACCGATCTGAAGAAAGTGAAAGAAGAGATCGACGAATAATCCGGCCATGGGCCGGTCTCCTGCCGGCCCTTTCCATGGAGCCACACCATGACAACCTCGTCTGAAGTGAAAGTCTGGGATCCCCTCATCCGGGTGTTTCACTGGGCCACCGTCACCCTCTGCCTGCTCAACTTCTTCGTGCTGGAAGAGGGTAGCAAGCCCCACAAGTACGCCGGCTACGCGGTGGGCATCCTGCTCATCATCCGCCTGCTGTGGGGACTGATCGGCCCTCATTATGCCCGCTTCGGCCAGTGGTGGCCGACCCCGGCCCGGGTGCGCTACTACCTGCGCCAGCTGGCCAGCGGGCATCACCCCTACTACCTTGGCCACAACCCGGTCGGCGCCCTGATGATCTGGCTGCTGCTGCTGTCGCTGGTCGGCACCGTGGTCACCGGCTGGCTCACCACCTGGGATGCCTTCTGGGGCGACGACTGGCTGGAGGAGCTGCACGGCGTCCTCGCCAACACCCTGATGGCCGCCGTCGGCGTCCATGCGGCCGTGGTGATCCTGACCGATCGCCTCACCCGCAGCGACCTGGTGCGCGCCATGGTGCTGGGTAAAAAACGGGTGCCTGCCGACACCAAGGTGGAAGATCCGCGCAGTTAATGACCGGGTCACCCGCCGGGCCCCGGTTTTTTGCTGCAATGGCCCGCGACACTGGTAAGATGCGCCGCCATTTTCCCATGTCGTAGCCATCATGACCGCCCAAGGGCACCTGCTCTTCTCCGTTACCTGCACCCTGGTCGCCCACAAACTCCAGCTGACGCCGGCCCTAGCCGACGCCAGCCTGTGGCAGACCGTACCCGCCGCCCTGGCCAGCGCCCTGCTGCCGGACCTCGACCACCCCAAGTCGGTATTGGGGCAGCGGCTGCCCTGGATCTCGAAACCCCTCTCTCGCCTGTTCGGTCATCGCGGCTTCACCCACAGCCTGCTGGCGGTGGCGGTCGCCGTCTGGGGGCTCAATCAGCAGTTGCCACCCGACACCCTGCCGGCCGGGGTCAAGGATGCGCTCATCATCGGCTATCTCAGCCACCTGCTGGGGGACTGGCTCACCCCGGCCGGCATCCCGCTCTTCTGGCCCGGCAAGCGCCGCTACCGGCTGCCGGGCTGGCCGCTCAGAAGCGGCGGCGCCCTCGAGACCGGCTTTTGCACCCTCACCCTGCTGGCCGCCGGTTACTGGGCCCACTGGCCCGGCTAGGTGGTCGGCCACCAAAAAACAAACCCCTGCCGAGGCAGGGGTTTGTCGTGGTAGAGCGGGTGGATGACTTACAGCATCACACCGGCGATCACGGCGGAGAGCAGGCTCACCAGGGTGGAGCCGTACACCAGCTTCAGACCGAAGCGGGAGACCATGTTGCCCTTCTCTTCGTTCAGCGCCTTCACCGCACCGGCGATGATGCCGATGGAGCTGAAGTTGGCGAACGACACCATGAAGATGGAGAGGATGCCGACGGTGCGCGGAGAGAGCTGGGCCGCGATCTTGCCCAGATCCATCATGGCCACGAACTCGTTGGTCACCAGCTTGGTCGCCATGATGGAACCGGCCTGCAGCGCTTCACCGCCCGGGATGCCCAGGATCCAGGCGATGGGGTAGAAGATGTAGCCCATGACGTGCTGGAAGTTGACGCCGAACGCCATCTCGAACAGGTAGTTGATGAGGGCGATCAGGGCGATGAAGCCCACCAGCATGGCACCCACGATCACCGCCACGGTGAAACCGGCCATGATGTACTCACCCAGCATCTCGAAGAAGTTCTCCTTCTTCGGGGTGTGGTGCTCGTCACCCTCGGACAGCGCCTTGGCATCGGTCACGGTATTGTCCGGCTCGTAGGGGTTGATCAGCGACAGCACGATGAAGGTGCTGAACATGTTGAGCACCAGGGCGGCAACCACGTAGCGCGGCTCGATCAGCTGCATGTAGGCACCGACGATGGACATGGAGACGGTGGACATGGCTGTGGCGGCCAGGGTGTACATCTGCTTCTCGTTCAGGTGCGGCAGTATCTTCTTGAGCGCAATGAAGTTCTCGGACTGGCCGACGATCATGGCGCTGATGGCGTTGAAGGACTCCAGCTTGCCCATGCCGTTGATCTTGGCCAGCACGGTACCGATGCCGCGGATCACCAGCGGCAGCAGACGGATGTACTGCAGAATGCCGATCAGCACCGAGATGAAGACGATGGGCATCAGCACCATCAGGAAGAAGGAGAAGGCCCCCTCATTGACCAGGCCACCGAACACGAAGTCGGTCCCCTGCTTGGCAAATTCCATCAGCTTGGTGAAGCCGGCGGCAAAACCACCTACGACCGCCAGACCCACTTCGGAGTTCAGCATGAACCAGGCCAGCGCCAGTTCAACCACCAGCAGCTGGCCGATATAGCGCAACTTGATCTGTTTCCAGTTGTGGCGGTTTGCCAGCAACGCCAGAGCGAGGACCATGACGAGTCCGAGCACAAAGTGAACGTATTCCATACCTGTAGCACCTGAGTGAATTGTAATTTTTGACCGGCGCCATCATAGACATTTGCATATTTAAAAATTCAGAGAGCCATCACAATCTGCGGTAAAAATATGCATGTTGGATAATACAAACGTTTTTAAATTAATTAAACGCTCACGAGAGCATCCAATCATTGTTCAATAAATAACAAATATCAACACAAACAATAAGTTATAAATAAATCAGGCATTTTGAAAGTCCTGATTTTACAGCTTAATTACATTCATTTAATACTCGCAATGCCGCACGGAAGTGGTCAGTACAAATTCACGACAAGTTTATTTAATCAAGGCGGGGTGAAAAACGTTTATCTTATTTGCGATGAATATTGACGGTGCCAGATACATATTTCCGCGACCGCGAACCGCTGCTCCGGATTGCCAGGGGCCGGTCGACGAGCCGGCCCCTGGCCGCCGGACTGACTGTCACAAACAGAAGCAGTCGCTCAAATTTGCACCACATCCAACGACGGATTCTGGTACAATGCGCGCCCTTGCGCCCGGCGCAGCCCGTTTTCTCCCATATAGAGTCCTTTTGTGAACAACGAATTTAGCAGCCTGAACCTCTCCCCCGCCCTGCTCGAGAACCTCGCCAGCCTGGGTTATCTGCAGATGACCCCGATCCAGGCCCAGAGCCTGCCCCTGGTACTCGATGGCAAAGACTTGATCGCCAAGGCAAAAACCGGCAGCGGCAAGACCGCGGCCTTCGGCCTCGGCCTGCTCTCCCGCCTTGACGTCAACCGGCTCGAGGTACAGGCGCTGGTGCTCTGCCCGACTCGCGAGCTGGCGGATCAGGTTGCCACCGAGATCCGTCGTCTCGCCCGTACCCTGCCCAACGTCAAGCTGGTGACTCTGTGCGGCGGCACCCCGACCGCACCGCAATCGGCCACCCTGAGCTTCGGTGCCCACATCGCCGTCGGCACCCCGGGCCGGATCCTCAAGCACCTGGAGCAGGGCACCCTGGCGCTCGACAGCCTCAAGACGCTGGTGCTGGACGAAGCGGATCGCATGCTGGACATGGGCTTTGGCGAAGACATCAACCGGGTCATCAGCCACGCCCCGCGCGACCGCCAGACCCTGCTCTTCTCCGCCACCTATCCGGAGGGGATCGCCCAGATGAGCCGCGGCGTGCAGCGCAACCCGGTCGAGGTGAGCGTGGAGTCCCTGCACGAGGAGAGCGCCATCGAGCAGAAGCTGTATGAAGTGCCGGCCGGTCAGCGCCTCGAGGCCCTCGGCTGGCTGCTCAGCCACTATCAGCCAGGCTCCTGCGTGGTGTTCTGCAACACCAAGCGCGCCTGCAACGACGTGGCCGATCATCTGGCCGCCAAGGGCTTCTCGGCACTGGCGCTGAACGGCGATCTGGAGCAGCGGGAGCGGGATCAGGTGCTGGTGCGCTTCGCCAACGGCAGCGCCACCATACTGGTGGCCACCGACGTGGCGGCCCGCGGGCTGGATATCAAGGAGCTGGGCGCCGTCATCAACTACGAGCTCACCTATGACCCCGAGGTGCACGTGCACCGCATCGGTCGTACCGGCCGCGCCGGCCAGCAGGGCCTGGCCCTGAGCCTCTATCAGCCGAACGAGGCCCAGCGCGTCAACATCATCGAGGAGTACCAGCAGGCCCCGCTGCCGCTGGGGGATCTCGATGCCATCGGCCGCGCCATCAAACCCATAGCCCCGCAGATGGTGACCCTCTCCATCGATGCGGGCCGCAAGAGCAAGGTGCGCGCCGGTGACATCCTGGGCGCCCTGACCGGCGAAGGCGGCATTGCCGGCAGCGACGTGGGCAAGATCCAGATCGCCGAGCAGTACTCCTACGTGGCGGTGAAGCGCCAGGTGGCAAGCGCCGCCCTCAAGCGACTGCAGGAAGGCAAGATCAAGGGGCGCAGCTACCGTGCCCGCAAACTGGGCTAAGGTTCAGACCACAGGCGCCCCAGCGGCGCCTGTTTCATATTTATCCGTGCCCATGAGAGCAAGGCAGGTGCCATGACAACTCCAGAAGTGAGCTGCCAGAACTGCGAGGCGTGCTGCTGTCGCCTGGAAGTGATGCTGTTTACCGATACCGGCGTTCCGGATCGCTACGTGGAAGAGCGGGAAGGCGAGGTGCCTGTGATGCACCGGCTGGAAGATGGCTGGTGCGCGGCGCTCGATCGCAACACCATGATGTGCCGCATCTACGAGGTGCGCCCCCTGATCTGCCGTGAGTTCGAGATGGGTGAGCCGGACTGTATCGACGAGCGGGACAAGTGGTTTATCAGGCTGGATTGAGCCGCCCCTAGATCGCACTCACCGCGATGATGTGCCACATCCATGAGGTGCGCCCCCTAATCTGCCGTGAGTTCGAGATGGGTGAACCGGACTGTATCGACGAGCGGGACAAGTGGTTTATCAAACTCGATTGAGCCGCCCCTCGATCGCACTCACCGCGATGCTGTGCCACATCCATGAGGTGCGCCCCCTGATCTGCCGTGAGTTCGAGATGGGTGAACCGGACTGTATCGACGAACGGGACAAGTGGTTTATCAGGCTGGATTGAGCCGCCCCTCGATCGCACTCACCGCGATGATGTGCCGCATCCATGAGGTGCGCCCCCTGATCTGCCGTGAGTTCGAGATGGGTGAGCCGGACTGTATCGACGAACGGGACAAGTGGTTTATCAGACTGGATTGAGCCCGGCCAGTTGCTGCTCCAGCCAGTGCAGCGCCTCGTCGGTCTGCTCGAAGTACCGGATCCCCTCAAACGGCAAGCCGCTGAACACCTGATCCGCCAGATACTGCTTGAAACTGCCCGCCAGCACCACCGCCAGAAAGGCGCAACCATTGCTGGCACACCACTCGAACTGACGGCGAAAACGGGCAAGCACCTCGGGCCCGGCCGCCTCGAATTCGGTCGCCACCTCGACTATGCCCCAGGGGCCGGCACTCAGGCTGGCGATCTGCTGGCTGAACTGCGCCTCATAGGCCATGGCCCCCGCCAGATTGAAGGGGCCGCTCGGCCGGCAGATCAGCACCTGGCCCTGTCGCTGCATCTCGAAATGGCCGTGGGGTCGCAACTTCACGTCTGCCTCCTTCCCTGGATTCTTCGCCGTGCAAGCACTCTCTTATGTTGCAACAAGGTAATGATCTCTCTGCCAAAAGTCCATTTTGACAAGGTTCGGCCAGAGGGGATTGCGCCACCTTCTGACCGGCGGCAAAGCGGTCCGGCGTGCACTCGGCTACCTCCTCGGCCAGCCATCATGTTCTGTTGCAGTTAACAAAACGTTGCTGTTATCATCCGCGCCGCCACCAACATTCCCCCAACTGAAACGTTAACCCAAGGCGCAAGGAACAGAGATGAAAAATCGGGACGCGAACCACTATCAGCGCATCTGGCGCTGGCACTTCTATGCGGGTCTCTTCGTCGCCCCCTTCCTGATCCTGCTCTCGCTGACCGGGATCGTCTATCTGTTCAAGCCCCAGCTCGACAACCTCATGTACCCCGAGCTGATGAAGGTCGCCCCCGTCAGCCAATCGCTCAGCGCCGACCAGTTGCTGGTCAAGGTGATGGCGGCCATGCCGGACGCCAGCCTGAGCAAATACCTGCCCCCCACAGGCCCGGAGGCCAGCGCCCAGTTCATCGTCCGCCAGGGAGGCAGCGAGCTGACCCTGTTCCTCGATCCCGCCAGTGGCGCCCTGCTCGGCACCATGGACAACAAGTGGAATCTGCAGGCGGTGGCGCGCGCCCTGCACGCCGATCTGCTGCTCGGCAACACCGGGGATCGACTGATCGAGCTGGCCGCCGGCTGGGGAATCGTGCTGCTCATCAGCGGGCTCTATCTCTGGTGGCCACGCAAGGGGCCAGGGGTTGGCGGCATCCTGTGGCCGCGCCGCAGCCAGCGCGGCCGGCTCTGGTGGCGCGACCTGCACGCCGTGGTCGGCTTCTGGGGCGCCGGTTTCCTGCTGCTGCTGCTCTTGAGCGGCATGACCTGGACCGGCTTCTGGGGCGATCAGTTTGCCGCCGTCTGGAACCGTTTCCCGGCTGCCATGTGGAACGAGGTGCCCAAGTCGGCACCCCTGGCCCGCAGCCTCAACCATGCCCACCAGCAGACCGTGCCCTGGGCGGTGGAGAACACCCCCATCCCCAGCTCGGCCGAGCCCAAGGCCCACGACCACAGCGCCATGGGACACGGTGGCGAGCACGACGGCATGGTGATGGCGGAGCACCGCATCCCGCTGCAGCAGGTGGTGGAGATCGCCGCCGCACGCCGGGTCACGCCGGGCTACAGCATCACGCCGCCGGCCGGGGCGAGCGGTGTCTACACCATCGCCATCTTTGCCGATGATCCGCGCAACGACGCCACCCTGCACATCGATCAATACAGCGGCAAGGTGCTGGCGGACGTGCGCTGGCAGGACTACGGTCCGGTCGCCAAGACGGTGGAAACCGGCGTCATGCTGCACATGGGCAAGCTCTACGGTTGGCCGCATCAGCTCGCCATGCTGCTCATCTGCCTGCTGGTGTTGCTGAGCTCGGTGAGCGGGCTCTGGATCTGGTGGAGCCGTCGTCCGCAGGGCCGCCTCGCCGCCCCGCCGCTGCCGGCCAGCCTGCCCCCCATGCGCGGTGCCCTTGCCCTGCTGATCCTGCTCGGCATCTGCTTCCCGCTGGTGGGCGGCTCCATGCTGGTGATCTGGCTGCTGGACAGCCTGCTCTTCGCCCGCCGTCGGGCTCCCAGGCTGGCACGGGCCAGCTAGTTGCAGGCCTGCGTTACCTCATGCACCAGCCAGCGGGCTCCCGAATGGGAGCCCGCTGGTTTTCAACCCGTCTTTACTCCTGCTCCACCAGCTGGAGGATCTTCCTCGCCTTCTCGAAGTGATCGAGGCGCTGGGTCTGGATCCACCAGGTCGCCGCCTCCATCAGCAACTCGGGATCATCGTTGCGGTTGGCAAAAAACGCATAGAAGGAGACACCGACCGTCTCCCCCTTCTGGGCAATCTTTTGCTGACACACCTGGATGATCTTCTGCTTGAGCGAGTCGCGCATGGCGGCCCTCCTGGCCGATGAGTGAATGGCCGGACAGCATACCCCAACCAGCAAAAAGGCTCCCCTGCGGGAGCCTTTCTTCATTGCCAGACAAGGTCGCGACTCAGGAGAGTGCCAGCCCGATGGAGAGCAGCAGGCTGTAGAGGAAAGCGCTGATGGCGGTCTTCTTGAGCGAACCGGTCAGCACCTCGCCATCGAAGCTCTGGCGCAGGGTTCGGGCGGCATCGGTGAGCGGCTTCATGGCGGGCAGGAAGATCCAGGGCCAGAAGCTGGCAGGCTGGGTCAGGATGAAGGCGATGGTCGCCAGCAGCGCCGCCCCCAGCAGCACCCAGTGATAGGCGATGGCCCGGTTGCGACCGAGCCGCACCGCCAGGGTGATCTTGCCGCTGGCGGCGTCGGTCTCGATGTCGCGCACATTGTTGATGTTGAGCACCGCGGTGGCCAGCAGGCCACAGGCGGTGGCCGGCAGCAGCAGATCCCACTGCAGGGTTTTGGTGAACAGGTAGTAGGAGCCGAGTACCCCCAGCAGACCGAAGAAGAGGAACACCGAGATGTCGCCGAAGCCGCGATAGCCGTAGGGAGTCTTGCCCACCGTGTAGGTGACGGCGGCCACGATGGCGGCACCGCCCAGCAGCACGAAGGTGAGGATCTGCAGCCACTGATCGCCGAAGGCGCAGCCCAGCAGGGCGAGGCCGCTAACCACGGCGGCCAGGGCGGTCAGCGCCATGGCCACGCACATCTGCTTGCGGGTGATGAGGCCGGAGACCACGGCGCGCTGGGGGCCGATCCGCTCGCCATTGTCCGCCCCGGATACCGCATCCCCATAGTCATTGGCCAGATTGGAGAGGATCTGCAGCAGAATGGCGGTCAGCAGGGAGAGCGCCATGATGGTGCCGTCGAAGGCGCCGCGGCTGGCCGCCAGCCCGGATCCCAGCAAAATGGAGGAGCACGCCAGCGGCAACGTTCGCAAACGCGCCGCCAGCAACCAAATAGATAAGGTATTTGTCATATTGTGATGGCCAAACAATCAGATATTGATCGTGTTAAGGGTTATCGAACCGGATTTCGGTATACTTGGCCCCTCGGGAGTTGGCTCCCCGGGCGATTTACATGGACGAATGGGCAGATAATATATAGGAATAATCGCTCCTTTGGCATAAACCAACGGCATCCTTCTGCAGGATGGACCGTCACTATCGGCTCATAGACGAAATCCATGTTGGCTCAGACCCATATCAAGCAACAACTGGACGCCCTGCGTCATGGCAATGCCAGCGGCTTCGTGCGACTGCGCGTCGCGATCGAGGTTCGCTCCTTTCTGGGCTGGCTGGCGGCGCAGACTCTCTATCCCCGCATCTATTGGCATGCCAGAGGACAGGACAAACCCGAATACGTGGCACTGGGCTGCCTGCGTGAGCTGACCAAGCCCCAGGCGATCCGCCAGGTCTGCGAGCACACCAGCCAGCCCCATGACGACAGCCCCCGCTACTATGGCGGGCTGGCATTCGACCCCACCCAGCCTGGATGGCAGGGATTCGGCCCCTGTCGTTTCGTGCTGCCCCGCATCGAGCTGGTGCGCCGTGGCGAGTGCGTCACCCTCTGCCTCAACCTCTGGCTGCCGGAGCAGACTGGCAGCGATGCCTTCGAGGCCGAACTGCTGGCCGCCGCCGCCGCCCTCGACGCCCTCCAGCCGGAGGCGCCCCTGCCCCCGCTAGCCCGCCACCCGTGGCAGCGGGAAGATTGCCCGAGCCAACCCCAGTGGCAGACCCTGGTCGAGCAGGTGACCGCCGCCGATTTCCAGGCCCACACCCCCAAGGTGGTGCTGTCGCGCCAGAGCCGGCTCACCCATGAGGGTGCCACGAATGCCACCGAGCCGCAGGCCGTCGCCCCCTGGTCGCTGCTGGCCAGTTGGGCACAGCACGGTCAGGACTGCTTTCACTTCGGCTTCCAGTTTTCCCCCGAGCAGAGCTTCATCGCCTGCTCCCCCGAGCGGCTCTATCGCCGCGAACAGCAGCACCTCTTCACCGAGGCACTGGCGGGCACCATCCGCCGCTCCGGCGACGAGGCGACCGACGCGGCGCTGGCCGCCGAGCTGCTGGCCGACAGCAAGAACCGGCTGGAAAACCGGCTGGTGCACGCCGACATCCTCAGCCGGCTGGCACCGCTCACCACAGATGCCAGCCTGACCGAGCCGCGCATTCTCAAACTGCGGCTGCTGCAGCACCTCAAGTGCGACATCGAGGCCGAACTCAAGCCCGGCGTCTGCGACTGGCAACTGCTGGAGGCGCTGCACCCCACCCCGGCGGTGGGCGGCGCTCCGCGCGAGGCGGCGCTGGCTTTCATCCGCGAGCGCGAGCCCTATGATCGCGGCTGGTATGCCGGCGCCTGCGGCATGCTGAGCCGGGAAACCTCCGAGTTCTCGGTCGCCATCCGCAGCGCCCGCATCACGGCGCAGGCCATCACCCTGTTTGCCGGCGCCGGCATCGTCGCGGGTTCCGAGCCTGCCGCCGAGTGGGCCGAACTCGACAACAAGATCGCCAATGTGCTCTCCCTGCTGGGATAGCGTTTCTCATCGACTCCTCACCACGAGAGCCTCATGTCTGCCAGCCAAGCGTTCGCCAGTCACCATGCCACCTTCAACCACGTCTGGTCTTCCCTCTTGCTGGAGGAGCTCTTTCGCCTCGGCGTGCGCGATATCGCACTGGCCTCCGGCTCCCGCTCGGCACCGCTCACCATGGCGGCCGCCGCGCACCCCGGCTTTCGCCGCCATCTGCACTTTGACGAGCGCGGTCTCGGTTTCATGGCGCTGGGGCTGGCCAAGGGCAGTGGCCGCCCGGTGGCGGTGATCATGACCTCGGGCACCGCGGTGGCCAACCTCTGGCCGGCGGTGGCCGAGGCCCAGCTCACCGGCGTGCCGCTCATCATTCTCTCGGCCGACCGGCCGCCCGAGCTCATCGACAACGGGGCCAACCAGGCCATCGACCAGCAGGGGATCTTCGGCCACTACCCCGTCTATCAGCAGAACCTGCCGAGCCCCACCGCCAGCATCCCGGCCGCCTTCGTGCTGAGCTCGGTGGATCAGGCGCTGGCCCAGCAGGCGCGTACGCCGGGGCCGGTGCACTTCAACTGCATGTACCCGGAGCCCCTCTATCCGGGCGATGAGTACCTGGATTTTTCCACCTACCTGGCCCCCCTCGGCGACTGGCTCCGCTCGTCCGAGCCCTGGAGCCCCTGGCAACTGGCGCAGGCCCCCTGCCCCTGTCAGCCCGACTGGGACGAGCTGCAGGGCAAGCGCGGCCTCATCGTCGCCGGCCGTATTCAGGCTCCCGCCCAGGCCAAGGCGGTCGCCGCGCTGGCCGAGCGGCTCGGCTGGCCCCTGCTGGCCGATCTGCAGAGCCAGCTGCGCTTCGATGGCCGCAACCTGGTGCACGCCGATCTCGCCCTGCAACACAGCGGCTTCGTGGCCGAACTGGCCCGCGCCGAGGTGCTGCTGCAATTTGGCGCCCGTCTCATCTCCAAGCGGCTCGGTCAGTTCATCAAGCAGCACTCCTGGCAGGATTACTGGCTGGTGGATCCGCAGCCGGCACGGCTCGACCCGGACTACCGGCTGCGCCGCCGCCTGCTGTGCGAGCCCGACGCCTTTGCCGCCGCCCATCCGGTGGCGCATTCGCACCTGCCCTGGCACCGGCTGGCGGAGCGCCAGCAGTCCGTGAGTCTGCAGGTGCGCAGCGCCTGCGAGCGCTTCTCCGAGCTCGGGGTGTGCCATCGCCTGAACCAGCTGATCAGGGGCCAGCTGTTCGTTGGCAACAGCATGCCGGCCCGGCTGATGGACATGCTCGGCGAGGCGGGCAAGGGCCCCAGCCGGCTGATGACCAACCGCGGCGCCTCCGGCATCGACGGACTCATCGCCACCGCCTACGGCTTCGCACAATCGATCGAGCCGGACAGCGACGAGCCCACCACCCTGCTGCTCGGGGATCTCAGCGCCCTGCATGATCTCAACAGCCTGGCGCTGCTTGGCAAGGCGAGCCGGCCGCTGGTGGTGATCCTGCTCAACAACGATGGCGGCAGCATCTTTCGCATGCTGCCGGTGCCGACCAAGGACGCGCTGCTGGAGACCTACTACTGCCTGCCTCACGGCCTGCACTTCGAGCACGCCGCCGCCATGTTCGGCCTCCACTACCGGGCGCCGGCCACCCTCGCCGACTTTGAGCGGGACTACGCCGCCGCGCTGGAAAAGGGGGTAACGCTGATTGAAATCAAGGTCCCCAGCAGCGAAGTCGCCGAGGATCTGAAGGCACTGGGAAGCGCGATCCGTGGCAGCTAGTGCCGACCAGCCGACGCTGGTGCTGCTGCACGGCCTGCTCGGCGATGCCAACGACTGGCAACCCGTGCAGGCGGCCCTGGCCGACCTCCCCAGCCTGGCGCTGGATCTGCCGGGCCACGGCAGCAACCAGGCTGTGCGGGTGAGCGGTTTTGACCAGGCTCACCGCTGGCTGTGCGACGAGCTGGCCGCCCGCGGCATCGACCACTACCGGCTGGCAGGCTATTCGCTGGGGGGGCGGTTCGCCCTCTATCACGCCAGCCAGGCGCCGGTTGGACTGCAGGCCCTGCTGCTGGAAAACTGCCACCCCGGCCTGCCCGCCGAAGAGCGCGCTGCGCGCCTGACCCACGACGAGGGCTGGGCCCGGCGCTTCGAGCAGGAGCCCCTGGCGAGCGTGCTGGCCGACTGGTATCGGCAGGGGGTGTTCGCCGATCTGGACGAGGATTCCCGCGCCCGCCAGATAACCCGCCGCCTTGGCAACGATGGCAAGGCCGTGGCCGCCATGCTGCGCGCCACCTCCCTTGGCAAGCAGCCGAACCTGGCCCCCTGGCTGGCGCAAGGCACGCTGCCGGTCACCTGGGTGAGCGGCAAGCGGGATCACAAATTCCATCAGCTGGCTTGCCTCATGGCGAGTCAGCAGAGCAAAATCAACCACTTGGAGCTGGATGGCGGCCACAACCTGCATGCCCACCAGCCTGAGGCCTTTGCCCGGCTCCTCGCGGAGTGGGTCAACCAACAACAAGAAGAGAAGCGTCATGATTGAAGCAATGACTGAAGCGGAACTCTATGCCCCCGTCGAGTGGCGTGATTGCTCCGCCGGTTACGAGGACATCCTCTATCACAAGTCCGGCGATGGCATTGCCAAGATCACCATCAACCGCCCCCAGGTGCGCAACGCCTTCCGCCCCCGCACCGTCAAAGAGATGCTGCAGGCGCTGGCCGATGCCCGCTACGACGATCAAGTCGGCACCATCATCCTGACCGGCTTCGGTGAAAAAGCCTTCTGCGCCGGTGGCGACCAGAAGATCCGCGGCGACTACGGTGGCTACCGCGATGACGAGGGGACCCATCACCTCAACGTGCTCGACTTCCAGCGCGACATCCGTACCTGCCCGAAACCGGTCGTTGCCATGGTGGCCGGCTACGCGGTCGGCGGCGGCCACGTGCTGCACATGATGTGCGATCTGACCATCGCCGCCGACAACGCCCAGTTCGGCCAGACCGGCCCGAAAGTGGGCTCCTTCGACGGCGGCTGGGGTGCCTCCTACATGGCGCGCATCGTCGGCCAGAAGAAGGCCCGCGAGATCTGGTTCCTCTGCCGCATGTACGATGCCAAGCAAGCCCTCGACATGGGCCTGGTCAATACCGTCGTACCGCTGGCGGAGCTGGAGCGTGAAACCGTGCGCTGGTGCCGCGAGATGCTGCAGAACAGCCCGATGGCGCTGCGCTGCCTGAAGGCCGCCCTCAACGCCGACTGCGACGGCCAGGCCGGCTTGCAGGAGCTGGCGGGGAATGCCACCATGCTGTTCTACATGACCGAAGAGGGTCAGGAAGGGCGCAACGCGTTCAACGAGAAACGCCGTCCCGACTTCTCCAAATACAAGCGGAATCCCTGATGACACTCGCTCTCTATCGCTACCAACTGCCTTTTACCCAGCCCCTGACCTTTCACGGCAAGGTGGAGGTGGCGCGAGAGGGCCTGCTGGTCCGCGTTGACGACGGCTGGGGGGAGATAGCCCCCCTGCCCGGCTTCTCCCGCGAGAGCCTGGCCGAGGCGCAAGCCGAAGCCATCGCCAGTCTGGAGCTGCTGGCTGCGGGGCAAGATATCGCCCCGCAGCTTCCTTCGGTGCAATTCGGGCTGGACTGTGCCCGCCGCTGCTGGCCTGCCCAGACAGCCCCGCTGCCCGAACCCTATCCCCTTATTCAGGGCTCCCCCCAGGAGCTGCTGAAGAACTGGAAGAACTGGCTGCACAAGACCCCGAACAAGGCAAAGCTGAAGGTGGCCCGTTACCCCATGCGCGACGAGCTGGCACTGATCCGCCTGCTGTGCGACCGCATCCCTACCCTCAAGCTGGTGCTGGACGCCAACCAGGGCTGGACCCGCGAGGAGGCCTGGTCCTTTTGCGGTCATCTGGACCCGAACCGGATCGAGTATCTGGAAGACCCCTGCGCCGACTTTGCCGACATCGCCTTCGTGGCCAATCGCACCGGCATGCCGGTGGCCATCGACGAGCTGCTGGCCCAGGGCAAGCCGTGGGAGCCCATTCCCCAGCTGCGCGCCCTGGTGCTCAAGCCAACCCTGCTCGGGTCGCTGGCCCATTGCGAGGCGCTGGTGGCCAGGGCCCGCGAGCTGCGTCTCAAGGTGATCGTCTCCTCCTGCTTCGAATCCGGCCTCGGCCTGAACCAGCTGTTCCATCTGGCTGGCGAATGGGCACCGGAGCAGGCCCCCGGCCTGGATACCCGGCGCTGGCTGGCCGCCGATCTGCTGGACGCCGCCGGCAAACCCGACCTGAGCCTGCTGGAGCCCCTGTTTCACCGTGATTGAAGGGGCCTGCATGCCACCCTTGTCTGACCATCACTCCCATCCCGAACCCTGCCCGGTGCGTCACTGGGCGCGGTTCGCCCCGAACCACATCGCCATTCATGCCGCTGTCCCGCTCACCTACCGGCAACTGGACGCCAGGCTCAACAGCCTGTGCCAACAACTGGCCATGGCCGGCCTGCAACCGGGGGATCGCCTCGCCGCCGTGGTACGCGGTGCGCTGGAAGATGTGCTGCTGGCCTGGGCCTGCGTGCGCAGCGGTATCCTCTTCTGCCCACTCAACCCCGCCTTTCCTCTGACGCGGCAAACGGAGCTGGCGACCCTGCTCGCCGTCAGAGCCTGCTGGTCGACAAGCGAGATCCCGGCCGGTAGCTGGCAACCACTACGGCTCGACTTCACCCGCGAGCTGGCGGCAGACGAGGACGACTGCATTCTGGATCCTGCCCGGCTCAACAACATGATCCTCACCTCGGGTTCCAGCGGCACGCCCAAGGCCGTGGTACACCGGCTGGCCAACCACCTGGCCTCGGCGCGGGGCTCGGCCACCGTAATCCCGCTCGACGCCGAATGCGGCTGGCTGCTCTCCCTGCCGCTGTTTCATGTCGGCGGCTACGCCATCCTGTTTCGGGTCTTTCTGGCGGGCGCAGCCCTGGTGCTGGATGATCGCAGCCGCCCGCTCAGGGAGCGGCTCGAACAACAACCCATCACCCATCTCTCCCTGGTGCCGACCCAGCTCTGGCGACTACTGGCACAGGGCTTCGATCCCGCTCGCACCCGATTGCGTGAGCTGCTGCTCGGGGGGGCCGCCATTCCCCAACCGCTGGTGAGCAGGCTCACCGCCATGGGGCTGCTGCCCAAGGTGAGTTACGGCCTCTCCGAGATGGGCAGCCAGGTCTGCACCGGCCGGCCGACCACCGCCGGCGTGGTGGGTCAGGCGCTGCCGGGACGGGAGGTCTGCATCCGCCAGGGGGAGATCTGCGTGCGCGGCGAGACGCTGTTTGCGGGCTATTTCAAGGAAGGGGGGCTGACGCTGCCGCTCGACGAGGACGGCTGGTTCCACACCCGCGACAAGGGGCATTTCACCGCGAATGGCGAACTGGTGGTGGAGGGGCGGCTCGACAACCTCTTCATCTCGGGGGGCGAGAACATCCAGCCAGAGACCATAGAGCAGCGACTGGTGGATCACCCCGCCGTGGCGCAGGCGCTGGTGGTGCCGGTGCCAAGCGACGAGTGGGGGCAGAGGCCCGCCGCCTTCATCGACTGGCATGGCGAGCCGGTGCCCCCTGCCGAACTGGCGGCCTGGATCAGGCAGGCCCTGCCTGGCTTCATGGTGCCGGACCAGTGGCACCCCTGGCCCGATCTCGGGGGCCAACTCAAGCCGCAGCGCAGGCAATATCAACGCATGTTGCAGGCTGAATAATCAACCCTGCGACAATTTCAGACATGACGGAGCCATCCAAATACACACTTTATTCGAAAGAAAATGCTGGCAGCGTCAAAATACCCCTCCAAGGCAGGGGGAAGTGAGAACGATTACATACACGGTCCTCTTTTTGCGCATTTTTTGAACTGCACGAGTCGACTGTAGTACCATATCCCCCGCCATGTATTTAAACACAAAGGTAACTACTTGATAGTTAAAGGTATTGCTGATTTCCCATTATTTGAACAAAGACTGCATGATGGTAAAATGCTCTCCTTGGCAGTAAGACGAGTCACACATGAGTAACAAAAATTATAAAATTGCAGAGGATATCTTTTTCTCCGCTGCAATATTCCGACTCTCGAAAGGAGACAAGGACATCAAGCTCAGCAACAAGGAAGCCGAGCTGCTCGAGATGCTGTGTGATGAGGCAGGCACTGTCATTGCCAGAAGCAAACTGCAGGATGCCTTGTGGCCAAACCAGGACAATACCGACACCAACCTGAACCGGCAGATCCTCTCGTTGAGACGAAAGCTGGAGTCATTCGGTTTGATGGATGCGATCGATACTATTCCGCGCGTGGGATATATCTTCTGCGCCCCCATTGAAGTGGCCGGAGAGAGCGAGGAGACAGTGTCGAATGAAGAAATTCAGACGATCGCCCCCACCAATGCCCCCCAGGCCAGACGACAATATACCCGTCGCAGATATGATCGCTATTTCAGCCCAAAGCGTATTCTGCTGGTTTCACTCTTGCTGGCATCACTGACCGCACTGGTCATCATCATATATCACTAATGTCACGGCCAATACGCTGCGCACCATCAATCTTGGCCTTATATGACCAGTGAGACAGAAAAGGCCTTGAAGGTAAAAATCGATGCCCTCTCGCCGCTGATCCAGAAAATTTCTCGCAAGGATGATGAACAGGTATCAATGCTGGTTGGCAAAGAAGCCATCAGTTATTTTTACATCGACAACAACAGTCGCCAGTTGTCAGAAAATGTTTTTTTATTGCGCAATGGTCATCCGCTTGCCGAAGAGGTGCAATGCGTTATTTCCACCATGGCCCAACAGGGAAAGAATGTTTCCCATAACTATTACAACAATGCTGACACCACAGTTCGATATCACAGCAATTGCCAGGCACCGGATAACTGGGTTGAGCTGACCAGAAAGAACAAGTTCATTGTTACGCTGAGCCGTGAAATAGTCGTAGCAACCATCATAGCTACCGATAGCCAGGGTCAGACGCTGTTCAATCTTGATTCTGTCGGGGATCTGGAGCGGGATGATGGCGATATCTTGGTAGAGGTGAAAAATACCATCGTCAATTTCATTGATCAAAAAGCACTGACCAATAACGGCATGGTGGCAACCCTCGTAGCTGCCTTGACCCCCCCCCAAACAAAAAGCACTGTTTGTGCAGTTGCCGGGGGGCATTTACCTGTCCAGTTATCTGGGCGGCGTCATCAGCTGGCCCAGTCTGGGAAATTCAAAGGTCATTCAGCGCAATGACTTCTGACCTTATTCATAGGCAACGATGAAGTTGGCCACGGCGGAATAATCCCCCGGCAGGATGGTCTTGGCGGCCAGCGCGTCCGGATGCCCTTCTACCCGGGCAAAGAACTGCAGCTCATTGTCTGCTGCACCGCCCAGCAGATAACCGCGGGAGGGGGTGCCCAGATCCAGCGGTGACTGGGTCACGTCATAGAGACGGATCCCGGCGCCCTTGGCCATCCCGGCGGTAAACGCCAGCCCGCCAGTGAGCTGAGCGTCCTGCGAGCCGGTAAAGGTGACCTTGGCCATGCGATATATACCCGGCTTGCAATTGGTCAGCCGAATGGAGAAAGGCACCTGCTCCCCGGCCCCGTTGGCATAGAGCTGCTTGACATCTACTACTCCCATCTCCACTGCCTGATCGGCCGACTCGGGGGCAATCGCACACGGCTGATCGATGATCCGGCCATGGAGATGGAGCTCTCCTCCAAGAAGCTCAAGGTCATCAGCCGCTGCATTGACCCACAGCGGGAAAATCAGCAACCCAAAACAGCCTAAGCGCAACATATCGACTCCTACTGGAATGACGCAACAATTGTACCGGTTGCATAGAAATCACCAGCAGCGACTTCAGCACCGGCTGGACTTATCGGGGCGGCAATAAACCCCCAGTCACCGATATTTCCCTGCATGGATACTGGATACCAGTCATTCAGATTCAATGTCGAACCATCCAGCTGTTTGAATTTGATGCCAAGATTATTGATAACCTCACCGCCATTATATCCACTTCGAGTAGTTCTGAGATAATTCTGACTAAATGAAGTCGGCTTGCCGGAAATGGCGAGATTTATTTTCAATGAGGCTTCTTTATCAAACACACCGCCACTGCATACAAAGTTAAGCGCTACTGTTTTCTCATGGTTGTTACCATCCAACCCGGTGCCAGGCAAATCACCGAAGTCGACCTCTATCGTCTCTCCTCCATTGATCTTGCATTCTTCTGGCACATACAGCACGGATGACTTGATGACGATTCTGGACATGACCTCGTTATTGAATCCGGAATCCGTTCTGCCCAGACGACCAAACATCTCGACTATTTCATGGTCGTCGATTTGTACACCATTGATAATGGGTTTACGAACGCGAAACGTCACAATGCCCTTGCTACCACTTCTAAAACCAAAATCTGCAGAGCCCTTGCTCTTGTAGCAAGTAAACTGACCCTGATTGGATTCTTCAGTGAAAGGGGCAGTAACATACGCCCGACGATTACCTTCAATCCAAATATCAACCTTGAGATCCAAAAACTCATTTAGCTTGACAAATCCACCACCAACACTGGGGAAAGTGCGAACAAGTCCTTGATGTGAGATCATGAACCCCACTTGGCATCAGGGATGAGGTTCAGCATGAGTCACCAGCTCACCTTCGCGGACTGCGAGTTCAATGGCAAACGCCGTAAAACCCGTAAAGAGATATTCTTGGCTCGCATGGAGGCTGTGCTCCCATGGCCAAGGATGCTGGGGGTCATCGAACCCGTCTATCCCAAAGCTGGTAACGGGCGTCGTCCCTACCCACTCGATACCATGCTCCGCATTCACTGTATGCAGCAG
>NZ_NEVB01000207.1:0-6908 GCF_002259925.1 Aeromonas sp. A35_P
CCACTTGGTCAGCGGGAGCTTGGTGTTTGCGAAAATAGTGTTCCCAGTCAATGACATCTGGTGATGGCAGTGATTGCATTGCAGCACGCGTGGCCGACTTTTCAGGTGACAACAGGTCTTGTTGGCACATTCAGGGCAGACAAAGCCGTGAGGAAAACGCCAAGTGAACAACGCGTTTTCGCACTGAGCTTCAGTGCCATAGTCCTTGAGAAGCTCAAACAGGCTGTAGCCTTTCTGGAATTGGACTTTGCTTTTGGCCATGATCTCGCTCCTCGATAACTGTGCATAAGATCAGTATAGTTCGGGGTGACTGCTAATCATGGGTAATCAGGAAAAACTTTATCTCGATCTCAGTTTGCATAGTCATTCCGGGCTGGCAGGCAACTTTGGGGGGCGTGATGCTAAGCGCGAGGATATAATGCCTGCGATACATCAGGATTAATTCACGGTTTTATTGATGGCGCAGTTCGGTTACCATGCGCCCCTCATAAAATCGTATCGAGTGTTTTTTCACCGACACAGGTTTGGCCATGCCAGTAAATACTATTTTGGGGCTTTTTGCCAAGTCCCCCATCAAGCCGCTGCAGAAGCATATCGTCAAGGTTCACCAGTGCTCCCAGCAGTTGGTTCCCTTCTTTGATGCCGTTGCCGAAGACCGCTGGGAAGATGCCGAGAAGATCCGGCAGCAGATTGCCCAGCTGGAGAAAGAAGCGGACATCCTCAAGCGTGAAATCCGTCTGAAGCTGCCCCGTGGTCTGTTCCTGCCAGTCGCCCGTACCGACCTGCTCGAACTGCTGACCCAGCAGGACAAGATCGCCAACCGTGCCAAGGATATTTCCGGCCGCATGCTTGGCCGCAAAATGGAATTCCCCTCCGAGATGCGGGCCGATTTCATGGCCTATCTCAAACGCTGTATCGATGCGACCGCCCAAGCCGAGAAAGCCATCGGAGAACTCGATGAGCTGCTCGAAACCGGCTTTAAAGGACGTGAAGTTGAAATGGTTGCCGAGATGATCCACCAGCTGGATCTTATCGAGGACGATACCGACACCATGCAGATCGGGCTGCGCCAACAGCTGCAAGCCGTTGAGCAGAAATACAATCCGATCGACGTTATGTTCCTCTACAAGATCCTCGAATGGGTAGGTGACCTGGCAGATCAGGCCGAGCGTGTAGGCGCCCGTCTGGAACTGATGCTGGCTCGTTCGTAATCGACTGACTGGGTAAAACACTGAATGGACATTATCGCGAATTACGGCACCACTCTGGTGCTCGTGGCGGCCTTGTTCGGCTTTTTGATGGCCTGGGGCATTGGTGCGAATGACGTGGCCAACGCCATGGGTACGTCGGTCGGCACCAAATCCCTGACCATCCGTCAGGCGATCATCATCGCCATGATCTTTGAATTTGCCGGTGCCTATCTGGCCGGTGGTGAAGTCACCGCCACCATCCGCAACGGCATCATCGACAGCAATGCCTTTGCCGCCACCCCGGATCTGCTGGTACTCGGCATGATCGCCTCCCTGCTGGCCGCCGGTGCCTGGTTGATCCTGGCCTCCTACTTCGGCTGGCCCGTCTCCACCACCCACTCCATCATCGGCGCCATCGTCGGCTTCGCCGTGGTGAGCGTGGGCCCGGAAGCGGTGCAGTGGAGCAAGTTCGGTGGCATCGTCGGCTCCTGGGTGGTCACTCCGGCCATCTCCGGCGTCATCGCCTACTTCATGTTCATCAGCGTGCAGAAGCTCATCTTCAACACCGATGATCCCCTCAACAACGCCAAGCGCTACGTCCCCTTCTACATGTTCCTGACCGCGCTGGTGATCTGCCTGGTCACCATCAAGAAGGGGCTGACCCACGTCGGTCTGCACCTGAGCGATGGCGAGGGCATCCTGCTCTCCGTCGCCATTTCCATCGCGGTGGCCTTTGCCGGCTGGATCTACATTCGCGGCCAGCAGTACAACCCGCAGGATGACAGCAAGATGCACTTCGCCAACGTGGAGAAGGTATTCGGCATCCTGATGATCATCACCGCCTGTGCCATGGCCTTTGCCCACGGCTCCAACGACGTGGCCAACGCCATCGGTCCGCTCTCTGCGGTCGCCTCCATCGTGGCGGCCGGCAGCGAGATCGGCGGCAGCTCCCACATCGCCTGGTGGATCCTGCCGCTCGGCGGCATCGGCATCGTGATCGGTCTGGCCACCATGGGCGAGAAGGTGATGGCGACCGTTGGCACCGGCATAACCCACCTGACCCCGAGCCGTGGCTTCGCCGCCCAGCTGGCCACCGCCGCCACCGTGGTGATCGCCTCCGGTACCGGTCTGCCCATCTCCACCACCCAGACCCTGGTCGGTGCTGTCATGGGCGTGGGGCTGGCGCGCGGTATCGCGGCTCTGAACCTGGGCGTGCTGCGCAACATAGTGGTCTCCTGGGTCATCACCCTGCCCGCGGGTGCCATCCTGGCCATCGCCATCTTCTACGTGCTGCAGATCTGCTTCTCCTGAGGCGCACCGCAGTGAAGAGCCCGGGTCATTGACCCGGGCTTTTTTTATCTTGGCGCACTCATTCACACCTAGGGGACGCGAGCAACTTGCATCACCCGCCCGGCAGGCGCAGACTGTTTGGCCTTGTTTCGACTCAAGGCTCTCACCATGACACCAGCCATCAACCTGCTGAAAAAGCTCAAGATCCCTCACAAGCTCTACCCCTACGAGTGCGAAGCCCACGACGACTTTGGCAAGCATGCCGCGACCCAGCTCGGCCTGCCGGAAGCCCAGGTGTTCAAGACCCTGATCGCCCATCACGACAAGCAGGCGGTGGTGGCCATCGTCCCCTCATCCGGCCTGTGCAGCCTCAAGCAGCTGGCCAAGGCCACCGGTCTCAAGAAAGTGGAGATGATGAAACCGGCAGAGGCCGAGAAGCTGACCGGCTACAAGGTGGGCGGCATCAGCCCACTGGCCCAGAAGAAGCTGCTGCCCACCGTGCTCGACGACTCGGCTATGCAGTTTGACGAGATCCTGGTGAGCGGCGGCAAGCGCGGCCTCTCGGTCGGGGTGGCCCCCGCCGACATGCTGCGCCTGATGAAGTGGATTGCCGCCCCCATCGGCGAGCACCATGAACAACGCCTGAAATGACAGAGGCCCCGTGAACGGGGCCTCGTTTGTCTTGTCACGGCAACTGACCATCGGCACGACAAGCGGTGGTCAGTTCGGACAACCGCAACCGCTGCCTGCCGCGCTCATCGAAGTTGTCGGGCGCCAGCCAGCGCGCAAAGCAATCCTGCAGCGCCGGCCACTCACTGTCGATCACCGAGAACCAGGCGGTGTCCCGCGTCCGTCCCTTGTCCACCCGGTTCTGGCGAAAGGTCCCCTCATAGCTGAAACCGAGCCGCAGCGCCGCCTGCCAGGAGGGCTTGTTCAAGGCATTGCACTTCCATTCGTAACGCCGATAGCCGAGGGCGAAGGCATTGGCCATCATCAGCGCCATGGCCGCCGTCGCCAACCGCGAGCGCTGCAGGGCGGGGGAAAAGTGCAGCCAGCCCACCTCTATGCTGCCCGCCAGAGGGTCGATACGCAGGTAGCTGGCCAGCCCCAGCGGCTGTTCGCCATGCTCGTCGAAGATGGTGTAGAACTGGGGGTCTGTCTTGGCGGCGCACTCTCGCAGCCAGACCAGCATGTCCGCCTCCTCTGCGTAAGGGCCTGTGGTCAGATAGGTCCACATGGCCCCGTTGTCGGCGCGGAAGGCCTGCCACAGGCCAGGACCGTGACGCTCGGGATCCAGCGGTTCCAGCCGGCAACCCCAGCCGTTGAGGGGGCGACGAGGCGGAAACTCGGCGCCCCGCCAGTCGGGCAGCGGCGCTCCGACCGGCTGGTCGAACTCGTTCAGATGGATGTCAGCAGCCACAGGCAATCCCTCCCGTTTGCAGCACGCCAGGTTCGCTACCGGTGGTGACGGCAAAGCCGTCCTGCCGCCACCAGTGCAGACCACCGATCAGCTCCTTGACCTGAAAGCCGAGCGCCGCCAGCTTGTAGGCCCCCCGGGTCGAGCCGTTGCAGCCGATGCCGTCGCAATAGCAGACATAGACCTTGTCCCGCGCCAGCGCGGCCGTGCTGGCCGGGTTCATGGTGGCGTGGGGGAAGCTGATGGCACCGGGGATGTGCCCCTCGGCGTAGTGACCGGCATAGCGGGTGTCGATGACCACGATCCGCTCTTCGCCGGCCAGCAGATCGGCGGCCAGATCCGCCGGGTCGGTGCGAAAGGCCAGCTGGGCCTCGAAGAAGAGGCGGGCCTGTTCGGCGCAGGCCAATCCGCTGCTCAATACATGACTCATAATGACGCTCCTTGTACTCACACCCGGATCCGGGTGGTGATGTCGGTGGTGACCGAGTTGGCGATGAAACACTCCTCGTGGGCCTGGTGGTGCAACTGCTCAAGCGCGGCCAGATCCGGCTGGCGTTCGCCGCCGAACTGCACCAGCGGCTGCAAGGTGACCCTGGTGATGGCCTGACGACCGCGGGCATTGGCCTCCATGATGCCCACCGCCTCGTCCCGATAGCTCTCCACCCGATAGCCCGCCCTGGCCGCCAGCCAGAGGAAGGTGAGCATGTGACAGCTGGAGATGGCCGCGACGAAGGCCTCTTCCGGGTCGACGTGCTCGGCCACCGACCAGGGCAGCGGCACCACCTGGGGGGACGAGGAGGCGGGCACCCTGACGCCGCCGTCGAACTCCCACCAGTGGGCCCGGCTGTAGCGTTGATCGACGAAGGGCTCGTGCGCCCCCGCTGCCAGCTGATGGTGGCGTTGTACTCCGACATGCAGACTCCTTTCTCATTGCCAATCGTTGTGGATCCCGAACCTTGCGCCTCAATGTAGCGACATAATGGCCTTGCCACGCCGACCAATTTTGCCAATATGAGCAGACCAATTAGCGCCCGGGAGCCCCCCCATGCCTGCCCTGCTCACCCTGTTTGCCACCCAGCAAGCCAGCGATCTGCCGCTGCACGAACAGCTGGTCCGCACCCTGCGTTCGGCCATGCTGGCCGGCCACCTGCCCCAGCACAGCCGGCTGCCCGCCAGCCGCATGCTGGCCGCCGATCTGGGGGTCTCTCGCAGCACGGTGGAGCTGGCCTATGGCCGGCTGGAGGCGGAGGGCTATCTGGTACGCAAGGTGGGGGCCGGCAGCTTCGTGGCGCTGGCGGCGGTCTCCCCGGCTCCGCGCCCGCCCCAGTCGGCGGCCAGCCTGTCGCGCCGCGGCCAGGAGATGGCCGACGGGGGAGCCTGCCACGACGTGCCCGAGGTGGGCCGCTCCTTTGCCTCCAGCCAGCCGGATCCGCACCTCTTCCCCCAGGCCCTGTGGGGCCGGCTGATGCAGCAGCAGTGGCGCCGGCATGCCGGCGACTGGATGAACTACGGGGATCCACAGGGGCTGGAGGCGCTGCGCGGCGCCATCAGCAGCTATCTGGTGCAGTCGCGCGGCATGGTGTGCGAGCCGGATCAGATCCTGATCCTCACCAGCTCCCAGCAGGGGATCCTGCTGGCGACCCAGCTGCTGATCGATGCCGGCGATACCGTCTGGGTGGAGGACCCCGGCTACCCCGGGGCCCGCACCGCCATGGAGAGTGCCGGCGCCCGGGTACACCCGGTGCCGGTGGATGAGGAGGGGCTCAACCCGCTGGGGGAGCACCCGGCGCCGCGGCTCATCTACACCACGCCGGCCCACCAGTATCCTCTCGGCGTGCCCATGAGCCTGCCGCGGCGGATGGCGCTGCTGGCCGAGGCCGAGCGGCACGGCGCCTGGATCCTGGAAGACGACTACGACGGTGAATACCAGTACGATCAGCGGCCGCTCCCCGCCCTGCAGGGGCTGGATGGCCAGGGACGGGTGCTCTATGTGGGCACCTTCAGCAAGGTGTTGTTCGGCTCGCTGCGCCTCGCCTACCTGGTGCTGCCCAGGCCGCTGATGGAGTCCTTCTGTCGGGCCCGGGCCGCGGTCGACGGCCACAGCAACCAGCTGCTGCAGGCGGTGGCTGCCGACTTCATCCGCGCCGGCCACTTCGCCACCCACCTGCGCCAGAGCCGGCTGGTCTACCAGAGCCGCCGCGACCTGCTGCTGGCCGAGCTGGCCAGCCACTGCCCCGCCCTCACCCCCATCCACGGCGGGGCCGGCCTGCAGTGCGCCGTGCAACTCCCCCCCGGCGGCGAGGCACGCTGGACAGAGGCCGCCAACGCACAGGGGCTGGGGCTGCGCCCCCTCGGCCAGTTCTACCTGGGCCCGCCGACGCAGGAGGGGTGGCTGCTCGGCTTTGCCTCCCTCGACAACCAGACCCTGCGCCACCTCTGCCGCCGGCTGGGCAGCCTGCTGGCAAGCGACCGGCACGCCTGAACGGCTGGGGGCCGAACTATACTGGATGAAACAAAATCATAGAGCCTAGCCTGGATGTATAGACTCCTGTTTCTGCTTCTCTCCCTCTTCCTCTCCTCCACGTCGCTGGCGGCGACCCGCTTTACCTATATCAGCCCGGAGAGCGAGAAGGACCCGCGCATGACCTATGACAGGGAGCTGCTCCGCCTCGCCCTCGACAAGACCCGCGACACCTTTGGCGACTATGAGCTGCAACCCGCGCCGCCCATGACCAAGGCTCGGGTCAGGCTCAGTCTGGAGCTCAACAGCTTTACCAACCTGTTCGCCATGGACAGCTACAGCAGCGCGCGGGGCGAGAAAGGAGTGGCCTATGTCCGCTTTCCAGTCCATCTCGGCATCGTCAGCTACCGCATCTGTTTCGTCAGCCCAGACCAAGAGGCGGCCATGGCACAGGTGCACGACCTCGAGGGGTTGCGCCACTTCACCTTCGGTCAGGGCAAGGGCTGGCTGGACGTGGAGATATTGCGCCATGCAGGCCTCAAGGTGGTGG
>NZ_NEVB01000207.1:7016-26408 GCF_002259925.1 Aeromonas sp. A35_P
TGTTCAAGATGGTGGCGCGCGGCCGCTTCGATCTTCTGTGCCGCGGCGCGAGCGAGCTGCGCAACGAACTGCTGACCCACAAGGAGATCAAGGGGTTGAAGTTTGACAACACCCTGCTGCTCTATTATCCGCTGCCCAGGGTCTTCTATACCAACGCCGCCAACGGCGATGCCATGAGGCGGGTGGAGACGGGTCTGCAGCAAGCCTGGCAGGATGGTTCGCTGCAAACCTTGTGGCGCCACAGTTTCGGCCCTGCCATCGCCTTCGCCGGGCTCAAGCAGAGGCGCATGCTGAAGCTGGAGAACCCTTTCCTCAAGGGCATCAACTTCGATTACCAGCACTACTTCTATAACCCGGTGACGGATCGCTTCGGCAAACCCTGATGAGGCTCAGCCCTGCGCGCGGCAGAGCGCCAGCCAGGCCTCGGCGGTGCGGGAGAGATAGCGCTCGCTCGGCCAGATCACCCCGAGCCGCCAGCTCAGCTCGGGCACCAGCGGCCTCAGCACCAGGCCGTCCGGCGTCAGCCGGCGGCAAATGGGCTCGGGCAAAAAGGCGACCCCCATGCCGCTGCGCACCATGGCGGTGAGAAAGTCCCACTGGCTGCTGCGCGCCGCCACCTGAGGCTCGAAACCAGCCGCCCGGCACGCCTGCTCCAGCCGCTCGCTCAGGGTGAAGGCCTGGGTGTAGAGCAGGAAGGGTTCGTCCCGCAGCGCCTCCAGCCGGATCTCGCCATCATCCCGCCAACGCGGCAGATCGGGCAGCACCACCTGAATCGGGTACTGGTCCAGCTCCAGGACGCTCAAAGCCCCCTCCTCCCTGGTCGGCAGCATGGTGATGGCGAGATCCAGCTCCCCTTCCAGCACCGCCTGCTCGATGCGCCGGCCACCATACTCGACGATGGAGAGCTCCACCTTGGGATAGCGGCTGCGATAGGCGCGGATCAGGTCCGCATAGACGTGACCCACCATGGGCGGAATGCCGAGGGCCAACCGGCCGAATTGCAGGCTCTGCAGATCGGCGAGTTCCGCCTCCAGCTGCTGCATTTCGGCCAGAATGGTCTGGGCCCGGTTGAACAGCACCCGGCCGCTGTCGGTCAGGGTGAAGCGGCGTCCCGCGCGGCTTAGCAGGGGCTGGCCCAGCTCCTCCTCCATGTTGCGGATCATCTTGCTGATGGTGGGCTGGGTGACGAACAGCTTCTCGGAGGCGCGGGTGAAGCTCTGTTCCCGCACCAGTTCGACAAAGTAACGCAGGGCGCGGATGTCCATGGCGATCTCCTGACAGACGATAAAACCAAATCATGCCTCTTGGGCATGATTTTGATAATTTAAATTCATTTTTTGCAGGTTTAACCCATCTCTATACTGTGAGCAAGTTCACAGAAAGACCCATATCATGAAAGCCCTCTCCCTTCGCTGGTTACAAACCCCCTTCCAGATCCTGTTGCTGGCGGCCATCTGGCTGCTGGCCGATACCGCGGTGCGCACCCTCCACCTGCCGCTGCCCGCCAACCTCACCGGCATGCTGTTGCTGCTGGCCTGCATCCTGCTCGGGGTGGTCAAGGCCCAGTGGTTTGAAGCCGGCGCCCGCTGGCTGCTGGCGGAGATGCTGCTGTTCTTCGTCCCCGCCGTGGTGGCGGTGGTCAACTATCAGGAGCTGCTGTTGCAGGAGGGGTGGCGCATCATGGTGGTGCTGCTGGTGAGCACAACCCTGGTGCTCGGCACCACGGCGCTGGTGGTGGACAGGGTCTACCGCCTCGAGCTGAAACTGGCCCGCCGGAGTCGTCGCCATGTCTGATACCCTGCTCGGTCTGCTCTGCTTCGCCCTGACCCTGCTGTTCTACTACGCCAGCAAATGGCTCTACGGCAAGAAGCGCATCCTGCCGCTGATGCCACTGCTGCTGGCGCCGACCCTGCTGGTGACGGTCGTCATGCTGTTCCACATCCCCTATCAGGACTACATGGCTGAATCCCACTGGCTGCTGTGGCTGCTGGGGCCGGCCACCGTCGCCTTCGCGGTGCCGGTCTACGAGAACCGCCGGCTCATTCGCCGCCACTGGCTGTCGCTGTCGGTGGGGGTGGTCGCCTCGGTCATCATGGCGGTGGGCAGTACCGTGCTGCTGGCCCGCTGGCTGGATCTCTCCGACATGCTGCAGCGCAGTCTGGCGATGCGCTCCATCACCACCCCCTTCGCGGTGGAGGCGACCCGCGCCATCGGCGGTCAGAGCGATCTCACCGCACTGTTCGTGGTGCTGACCGGGGTCATCGGCATGGCGGTGGGGGAGAGCGTGCTCACCGTGCTGGCCATTCGCAGCCGGCTCGGCAAGGGGGCGGGCTTTGGCGCCTCAGCCCATGGCGCCGGCACCGCCAAGGCCTATCAGATGGGCAACGAGGAGGGGGTGGTCTCCAGCATGGTGATGATGATCGCCGGCATGGCGACAGTACTGCTCGCCCCCCTGCTCGGCCAGCTGTTCTGGTAAGGATGGCGCGACAGCGAAAGGCCGCTGGTTCCGGCGCCGGAGAGCCCGTCCCGGCGCCCCCAGACGCTACACTCAACTCAATGTGACAGTAGTGAGCGGTATGATGAACCACAGAACGATGATCCTGGGGCTGCTGGTCGGCAGTCTGCTCTTTTCCCCCCAGCTGCCGGCCGTGGACATAGTGACCTATATCAGCCCGGAGAGTGACCGGGATTTGCGTTCCCTCTACGGTCAGCAGCTGCTGCAGTTGGCCCTGGAGAAGACCCGTGACAGCTTCGGCGACTACGAACTGCGCCCGGCCCCCCCCATGAGCCGGACCCGGCTGCGCCAGGTACTGCAATACAACCTCTACCCCAACCTGCTGGCCATCGACAGCTTCCCGCGCCCGGAGGGGAGCCACCATCTCGACTATGTCCGCTTCCCGGTGGATCTCGGCATCCTCGGCTATCGCATCTGCTTCGTCAGCCCCAAGCAGCAGCAGGCCGTGGCCCGGGTGCGCACCCTCAGCGATCTGCAGCAGTTCATCCATGGCCAGGGCAAGGGCTGGCAGGACGCCGACATACTGCGTGCCGCCGGTTTCAAGGTGCAGGAAGTCGAGGGCTACGAGCGGCTGTTCAAGCTGGTGGTGCGTGGCCGGGTTGACCTCTTCTGTCGGGGAGCCAACGAACTGCTGAGCGAGCTGGATACCCACAAGGATCTGGGGTCGCTGCTGGTCGACCAGCATCTGGCCCTCTACTACCCCTTCGTCCACCTCTTCTACAGCCACAAGGAGAACCAGCATGCCCTGCGCCGGATCCGGGCCGGCCTGCAACTGGCCTGGCAGGATGGTTCACTGCAGGCGCTCTGGCTCAAGGCTTACCAGCCTGCGCTGGCGTTTGCCAGGCTCGACCAGCGGCTGCTGTTCCGACTGGACAACCCTCTGCTGCAGGGGCTCGACTTCGATTACCACCCCTATCTTTACGATCCCCTCACCCAGCGTTTCGGGCCGGGTGAACCTTCCACCGGCAAACCCTGATCCTGGCTCTGCCCGCTCACGGCCGGGAGAGTCACTACACTCAGAAGAGTCTCTGCTTTTCACAGGAGTGCATGATGCACTGGACCCCGCTGCTCGCCCTGCTGACGGCCATGCCCGTGCTGGCCGGCCCGACCCTGTTCACCTACATGAGTCCGGAGAGCGAGCACGACCCCAGAAGCACCTATGATCGCGAGGTCCTGCGCCTGGCGCTGGAGAAGACCCGCGCCAGCCATGGCGACTACCGGATGCAGGCCGCCCCCCCCATGACCCTGGCCAGGATGTGGGTCAGCCTGCGCTTCAACGACTACCCCAACCTGTTCGCCATGGACAGCTACCGCGCCGACCGGGACATGAGCGGCATCGACTACGTGCGCTTTCCCATCCATATCGGCATCGTCAGCTACCGCATCTGCTTCGTCAGCCCCACTCGCAAGGACGAGGTTGCCAAGGCCACCAGCCTGGATGAGCTGAAGCGCTTCGACATCGGCCAGGGCAAGGGCTGGCTAGACGTAGAGATCCTGCGCCAGGCCGGCTTCAAGGTACTGGAGGTGGAGGGCTACGAGCAGCTGTTCAAGATGGTGGCGCGCGGCCGTTTCGATCTTTTCTGTCGCGGGATCAACGAGTTGCCTCAGGAGATGCTGAACCACAAGGAGGTGGTAGGGCTGATGATGGATGAGAGCCTGGCCTTCTACTACCCCCTGCCCAGGGTCTTCTTCACCCACAACGGCAACCGGCAGGCCATCGAACGGGTGCAGCAGGGGCTCAAGGCCGCCTGGCGCGACGGCTCCCTGCAGGCGCTCTGGCTGAAGGCGTTCAAGCCTTCCCTCAGCTTCGCCCACCTCAATACCCGCCGGCTGTTCCGGCTGGAAAACCCCTACATCAAGGGGATCGACTTCAACTACCAGGCCTACTTCTACGACCCGGTGCATGAGCGCTTCGGTCCCGGTGACTAGGCGGCCACCCGCCATACCGGCGCGACCATGAAAAAGCCCGGGTCAGTGACCCGGGCTTTTTTGTCCATGCCTCGTCTCCACACCTCGTCAATCCTCGATGAAGGTCCACTCGTCGCGCACCCGGCTGATGGCGTCGAGCCGGCGCTTGGCCAGCTGCTCGCGGATGGCCTCCCCCTTGAAGCCGGCCGCCACTATCTCCTTCACCGGCACCGCCTGGGCGGCCGCCAGCGCCTGTGCCACATAGTCGGGTTCGGCATAGACCCGCTCCTCGAAGCCGGTACGGCCGTGGAAGTCGGCGCGGCAGGCGTCCAGCAGCTGGGCGAAACGCTCGGGCCTGCGCCAGGCATCGGCCTTGTCGAACACCTTGAGCAGGGTCGCGGGCTTGAGCTCGAAGGCGATGTGGATATGGGTGTGCAGGTCGCTCACCAGCAGGGCCAGGTCACGACACTCGTTCGGTACCCGGAAGCGCTCGCAGAAGTCGCGGATGAGCGGCAGCCCCTTCTGGCCGTGACCGTGGTGGCTCGGCCAGAATTCCGGCGGGGTCAGCCCCTTGCCAAAGTCGTGGCACAGCGCCGCGAAGCGCACCGCCAGCTCGGGGGAGAGGCGGCAGGCCTGTGCCAGTACCATCATGGTGTGGATGCCGGTATCGATCTCCGGGTGCCACTTGGCGGGGGCCGGCACCCCGAACAGGGCATCCAGCTCAGGGAACAGGGCGGCCAGGGCGCCGCACTCGCGCAACACCTCGAAGAACACCTGCGGGGTCGGCCCCAGCAGCACCTTCTCCAGCTCCTTCCAGACCCGCTCCGGGGTCAGGTGGGCCAGCTCGCCAGCCTCGGTCATCTCGCGCATCAGCGCCAGCGTCTCGGGAGCCACCACGAACCCCTGGGCGTGGAAACGGGCGGCGAAGCGGGCCACCCGCAAAATGCGCAGCGGATCTTCGGCAAAGGCGGGGGAGACGTGACGCAACACCCGTTGCTTCAGATCCTCGATGCCGCCATAGGGATCGTGCAGCTGGCCCGCGTCATCTTCGGCGATGGCGTTGACGGTGAGATCCCGGCGCAGCAGATCCTGCTCCAGCGTCACCTCCGGCGAGGCGTGGCAGACGAAGCCGGTGTAGCCCTGCCCCTGCTTGCGCTCGGTGCGGGCCAGTGCGTACTCCTGCTGAGTCTTGGGGTGCAGAAACACGGGAAAGTCGCGGCCCACCTGGGTAAAACCCAGCGCCAGCATCTGTTCCACGGTCGCCCCGACCACCAGGTGATCCCTGTCTCCCTGCGGCAATCCCAGCAGGCGATCCCGCACCGCGCCCCCAACCAGATAAGTCTGCAAGCTCTGTCTCCCTTGATAAACCTGTCCCGATTATACCGGTTTGGCGGGTGGAGACTATTCCCGGCCCGACATGGATGCCATGCGAGCCCGGTTGGCGGGGCGCAGCCGATACTCGCAGGCCCTTTTTCCCACCGCCAGCCGCCATGGCCGCAGCCCTGATTTCCCCACCGGGAGATCAGGGTGCGCGCTGGCCCCCCTTATGGCATCCGGGTCTTTGACATCCCTTGGGGGAGGCTTTAACCTGCCGCCCATAACAACGGAATGGATCCTTATGTACACACAGTTCTTCGGTCTGTCGGAGCACCCGTTCTCCATCTCGCCCAATCCCAAATACCTCTACATGAGTGAACGGCACGGGGAAGCCCTCGCCCACCTCAACTACGGGTTGCAGGATGGGGGCGGCTTCGTGCTGCTGACCGGGGAAGTGGGCACCGGCAAGACCACCGTCTCCCGCTGCCTGTTGCAGCAGTTGCCGGCCGAGACCGAGATCGCCTACATCCTCAATCCATCCCTGACCGAACGGGACCTGCTGGCGGCCATCTGCGACGAGTTCCAGCTGGGCTATGGCCAGGATGCCGGCCTCAAGCAGCTGTTCGACCTTATCCGCGATCACCTGCTGGCCAATCTGGCGGCAGGCAAGCGCAGCGTGGTGCTGGTGGACGAAGCCCAGCACCTGCTGCCCGGCGTGCTGGAACAGCTGCGCCTGCTCACCAACCTGGAGACAGACGAGAAGAAGCTGCTGCAGGTGGTGCTCATCGGCCAGCCCGAGCTGCAGCAGATGCTGCGCCAGCCCCTGCTGCGCCAGCTGGCCCAACGCATCACCGCCCGCTACCACCTGCTGCCGCTCTCCTGCCAGGACGTGGATGCCTATGTCCGCTTTCGTCTGCAGGTGGCCGGCTGCGTGCAGCCCATCTTCACCCCCAAAGCGATCCAGACCCTGCACCGCCTCTCCGGCGGCATTCCGCGCCTCATCAACCTCATCTGCGACCGCGCCTTGATCGCCGCCTTCGCCCGCGGCAGCCACAAGATAGTGCACGGCGACATCAGCCTGGCAGCCTTCGAGGTGAGCGGCATCCGTGACGAGGGCACCTGGCAGTCCGGCCTGATGGTGGCGCTGGTTGGCGCCTTGCTGGTGGCCACCGGCTGGTGGGGCTGGCAGTTCTTCGGCGTCTTCCCGACCCGCCCGGTGGTCACGGTGGAGGTGCCGGTCAAGGTGGACGACACCCCGGAGCAGCAGGAGCAGCTGACCCGCGCCATCAATCAGGCGCTGGAGCCGGACAGCGCCATGCAGAATCTCTACAAGGTATGGGGCTACCAGACCGAACTGGAAGAGGCCACCTGCGACAACGCACCGCGCGCCGGCCTGCGTTGCCAGGAGGGCGAGGCCTCCCTGGCCGATCTGCAGGCGCTGCAGTATCCCGCCCTCGTCAGCCTGACCGACGAGACCGGCGGCACCTATTACGCCACCTTGGTCAGCCTCGGCCCCGACAAGGCCAACCTGCTCATCGGCAACCAGAGCTGGCAGGTGGACCGGCAGTGGCTGAACGATTACTGGGGTGGCAGCTACACCCTGCTGTGGCGCATGCCCAAGGGTGGCGTCACCCTGATCGGCAACAACGCCGGTCCCACTCAGGTGCAGTGGCTCGACAACGCCCTCAGCCGGGCCCTGCAGCAGCCGGATCGCAAGGTCCGTCGCTTCGATGCCGAGCTCAAGACCAAGCTGCAGCAGTTCCAGCGCGAGCAGGGACTGACTCCGGACGGCATAGCCGGCAGCAACACCCTGCTGCGCCTCAACGTGATGGCCGGCGAACCCATGCCCAAGCTGGAGGATGACGCCCAGCGGGCCAGCAAGCCGGCCAAGCTGGATCCGGCAGAGGATGATGCCATCAACACACTGTCGGAGGAGGCTTCCTGATGTCCACCCTGCTCAAGGCGTTGCGGCGGGCCGATCAGCCCCAGTTCACCCCGCACATTCCGGCGATGGGGCTGCCGGTCAGCCAGGAAGAGGAACAACCCAGGCGCTGGATCTGGTGGCTGCTGGCGCTGGTGATGGGGGCCGCCGCCAACTACGGCTGGCACCTGCTCAACAACCGCCCCATCGAGAAGACGGTGGAGGTGAAGGAGGTGGTGACCCCGCCCTTCGTGCGGGTCGAGCCCAAGCCGATGATCACCCGGCCGCTGCCACCGCCGCCGCCCGAACCCGTGGTCACCCCCAAGGTCGATGCCCAGCCCGCACCGGCGCCCGCCAACAGCAGCCAGGGGCTGGCCGAGCGCATCCTCAATGCCCTCAACAACACCCCGTTGCAGCAGAGCGCGCCACCACAGGTACCGGAAGAACTGCAGGCCACGCCGCTCAGCGCCCTGCCGCAGGCGCTCCGCCAGCAGGTACCGCCGCTGGCCTACGGCGCCCACGTCTTCTCCTCCAACCCGGCCAACCGGGCCGTGAGGTTGAACGGGCGCACCTACCGGGAAGGGAGCGAGGTCGCCCCCGGCGTCACCCTGCTCGCCATCGCCCAGGATTACATCATCCTGCAGGTGGGCGGGCAGAATGCCAGCCTCAAGGCGCTGCAGGACTGGCGCGGCTGAACCGCGCGCATGCCACCGCCATTTCAAGAGGGAGCCTGAGAGCTCCCCTTTTTAATCAATGACATGAGAACAAAGTGAGCAATCCGAGCAACACCAGCTTCGCCAACCGGGCGTTGCACTGGTATCAGCGCCAAGACTGCTACACGTTAATCAATTTAGTTTTAAATCAATAACATGAGCATAATGTGAACAACTCAGATAACGCGACCTTCGCCACCAGGATCCTGGACTGGTATCACCTCCACGGTCGCAAGACCCTGCCCTGGCAACAGGAGAAGACCCCCTACCGGGTCTGGGTCTCGGAAATCATGCTGCAGCAGACCCAGGTCGCTACGGTCATTCCCTACTATCAGCGCTTCATGGCCCGCTTTCCCGACGTGCTGGCACTGGCCAATGCTCCCATCGACGAGGTGCTGCACCACTGGACCGGGCTCGGCTATTACGCCCGCGCCCGCAACCTGCACAAGGCGGCCCAGCAGATCCGCGACCTCCATGGCGGCCTCTTCCCTGAGCGGCTGGAGGAGGTGATGGCGCTGCCGGGGATCGGCCGTTCCACCGCGGGCGCCGTGCTCTCCCTCTCCCTTGGCCAGCCCCACGCCATTCTGGATGGCAACGTGAAGCGGGTACTCACCCGCTGGCTGGCCCTGCCCGGCTGGCCCGGCCAGAAGCAGGTGGAGAACGATCTGTGGGAGCTGGCCACCCGCCTCACCCCCAAGCTCGGGGTGGCCCACTACAACCAGGCCATGATGGACATGGGGGCCACCGTCTGCACCCGTAGCAAGCCCGCTTGCGAGCGCTGCCCGGTGCGGGAGGATTGCCAGGGGCTGTCGCAGGGCAACCCCACTGCCTACCCCAACAGCAAGCCCAAGAAGAGCATCCCGGCCCGCACCGGCATCATGCTGCTCATCCGCCACGGCGATCAGCTGCTGCTGGAGAAGCGCCCACCGCAAGGGATCTGGGGCGGGCTCTACTGCTTCCCCCAGGTGGAGTCGGACGCCGAGGTGGCTGGGCTGTTGCAGCGGCTCGGCCTGACCGGCAGCGAACCCCGTGAACTGACCGGTTTTCGCCATACTTTCAGCCACTTTCACCTCGATATCCGGCCCATGCTGATCGAAACCGACGCGCCGCCGGCCCCCCTGCTCATGGAAGCGGATAACCGACTCTGGTATAACTTACGCCATCCTGCAGAGGTGGGGCTGGCGGCCGCCACGGCCCGTCTGCTCGCCTATCCGGACTTACAACCATAGAGGTCAACATGAGCCGTACCGTATTTTGCCAGCGCCTGAAAAAAGAGGGCCCGGGTCTCGATTTCCAGCTCTACCCCGGTGAACTCGGCAAGCGCATTTTTGACAACATCAGCAAGGAAGCCTGGACTGAATGGCAGAAGAAGCAGGTGATGCTGATCAACGAGAAGAAGTTGAACATGATGAACCTCGAGCATCGCCAGCTGCTGGAGAAAGAGATGGTGAACTACCTGTTCGAAGCGGGTGAAGTGGCCATCGACGGTTATACCCCGCCCAGCAAATAACCCGTGAGCGGGGCCGGCGCAGGCCTGGCCCCGCCAGCTCACGGCAACGACGGAAGTGACGGGCGGCCCGCCGCCCAGATTGAGGACTCTATGGGCCGAATTTTCTGGCTGCTGTGCACCCTGCTGTTTCTCTCTGCCTGCTCATCCTCCCCCAAGCCCAATGGCAACGAGGATGACGATCTCGTCAACGGCAAGGACATCCGCGGCTTTGAACACATGATCAGCGCGCTCTCCCACAATGTGAACGAGATTTGGGGGCGTGAGGCGCTGTTTGCGGGCAAGTTTGACTACGTCAAATACACGGATCAATACAAGAGCCGGGCCCACATCGACTTCTCCAGCGGCCACATCATGGTCGAGACCGTCTCCGGCATCGACCCGCGCTCCCATCTGCGTCGCGCCATCATCGAAACCCTGCTCACCCCGGACGATCCGGCGGAAGTGGATCTCTACTCCGACGCCGAGATCCTGCCCGGCGGCGAGCCCTTCCTCTACGGCCAGGTGCTGGACAACCAGGGCCAGCCAATCCGCTTCGACTGGCGCGCCGAGCGCTATGCCGACTACCTGCTCGACACGGCGATGAAGAAGCGCACCCTCGGCATTCGCACCATCTTCTTCGTCGACATCCCCATGGTGGCCAACCACGAGGATCGACGGGGCTACAAGTACGCCAGCCTGATCCGGGAAGCCTCCCGCAAGTACGGGGTGGCAGAGAGCCTGATCTACGCGGTGATCAAGACCGAGAGCAGCTTCAACCCCTATGCAGTCAGCCACGCCAACGCCTACGGCCTGATGCAGGTGATCCCGGCCACCGCCGGGCGGGACGTCTACGTGCGGGTCAAGGGCAAGAGTGGCCAGCCAACCCGGGAGGACCTGTTCAACCCGGCCTACAACATAGACGTGGGCACCGCCTACCTGCACCTGCTGCAGACCGTCTATCTGGCGGATATCCAGGATCCGCGCTCGCGTCGCTACGCCGTCATCTCCGCCTACAACGGCGGCGCCGGCGGGGTGCTCAATACCTTCTCCAGCGACCGCAAGGCGGCGCCCGGCATGATCAACCAGCTCTCCCCCGAGGCGGTCTACCAGATCCTGACCGAGCAGCACCCCAAGGCGGAAGCCAGACGCTATCTCTACAAGGTCAATCAGGCCGAGAAGGGGTTCAAGCGCACGCAGGCCCGCACCGGCTGACGCCAGAAGACGATATGCAAAAGGGCGCCTCATGGAGGCGCCCTTGTTACGTCTGGCGTAGGGATTCAGGCCTTATTTGGCGATGAAACCGCCCTTGCTCTGCGGGGCTGCGCCCACCTTCTCCAGGCTCTCCACCTCCACTTCGGTCTTGTTCCAGCTGTGGTCCACCTCGCCACGGATGCGGATCAGATCGTCCGGGCCCACTTCGGTGCCGCGCCACACGTCCTGATCCACTTCCACCTCCACCTCGCCACTGGCGTCGCGGAACAAATAGTTCTCGCCGCCCAGGTGCTTGACCAGCTTCCCTTCCAGGGTGGCCCAGCTGTCATCGGCCAGATCCTTCAACTGCGCGACGGACACCTTGTTCTGCTCCTGCGGGCCGGTATAGGCCGCCATGGCGAAAGAAGAGATGGACATCAGGGTCAACAGACCGATTACGCTTGCCTTGTTCATTTAATGCTCCTGTCATTGGGTACGGGAGCAGTCTGCCGGCCGGGGCGTGAAACAAACGTGAAGCCTCCCCATCTGGGGGACAGCGGTGTGACCGTAATCGATTTAATCCATACCGCATACTGCGAAATTAAATTCGGCTATATACCCTGCAAGATGGCAAAACAGCTTCCCAGCACCTTTGCCTATCGAGGAACAGCCTGCAGGCACCACCTGCTTCCAATCAATGAGAACAACAAGATGAAGAAATGGTTTGTGTGTTTATTGGGACTCTTCGCGCTGACAGTTCAGGCAGCCGACAGTCGCCCCGCCTTCTCCCGGATCGTGATGTTTGGCGACAGCCTCTCCGACACCGGCAAGATGTACAGCAAGATGCGCGGTTATCTCCCCTCCAGCCCGCCTTACTATCAGGGCCGTTTCTCCAACGGGCCGGTCTGGCTGGAGCAGCTGACCCGGCAGTTCCCGGGGCTGACCATCGCCAACGAGGCGGAAGGGGGCGCCACCGCGGTGGCCTACAACAAGATCTCCGGGAATCCCAAGTATCAGGTCATCAACAACCTGGATTACGAGGTGACCCAGTTCCTGCAAAAGGACAGCTTCAAGCCCGATGATCTGGTGATCCTCTGGGTCGGCGCCAACGACTACCTGGCCTATGGCTGGAACACAGAGCAGGATGCCAAGCGGGTGCGCGATGCCATCAGCGATGCGGCCAACCGCATGGTATTGAACGGCGCCAAGCAGATTCTGCTGTTCAACCTGCCGGATCTGGGCCAGAACCCCTCGGCCCGCAGCCAGAAGGTGGTCGAGGCGGCCAGCCATGTCTCCGCCTACCACAACCAGTTGCTGCTGAACCTGGCACGCCAGCTGGCCCCCACCGGCATCGTCAAGCTGTTCGAGATCGACAAGCAGTTCGCCGAGATGCTGCGCGAGCCGCAGAACTTCGGCCTGAGCGACACCGAGAACGCCTGCTACGGCGGTGGCTATGTGTGGAAGCCGTTTGCCTCCCGCAGTGCCACTAGTGTCGCCAGCGACAGCCGCCTCTCTGCCTTCAACCCGCAGGAGCGCCTCGCCATCGCCGGCAACCCGCTGCTGGCCCAGGCCGTGGCCAGCCCCATGGTGCGGCGCAGCGCCAGCACCCTCGACTGCGAAGGCAAGATGTTCTGGGATCAGGTGCACCCCACCACCGTCGTGCACGCCGCCCTGAGCGAGCGAGCCGGTGCCTTCATCGAGGCTCAGTACGAGTTCCTCGCCCACTGATGACAAAGGGCCGACGACATGTCGGCCCTTTTTTGTTGCGCAGCCCTCACAGGCCAGCACGGCTCAGCGGTAGCGCTTCACGATGCCGTCGTAGATGCCGTTCTGCTTGATAGTGGCCAGCGCCTCCTGCAACCGTTTGATCACCTCGGGCGGCGTCTTCAGACTCGCCGCCACGTAGAGATCCCCCCCGGTAAAATCCTCGATGTCGTGCACTATCTTGAGGGTGGACGGCCCATAGCCCGCCTGGCGCGCATAGTAGTAGGCCGTCTCCTGGGATACCGGCCAGAGATCGATGCGCCCCATCAGCAGTTTCAGCATGTTGGCCTCGTGGTTGTTGTTGCGCTGCAGGTTGGAGAACTTGCGGCCGATCAGGTACTGCTCCAGCGCATCGTTGCGCACCGTGCCGATGGACCAGGCCCGCGCCTGTGACAGCTGACTGAACGGCTTGATGTCGTCCCGCTTGGCCAGGGCGAATACATGGAAGTCGATACGCGCTATCGCCCCGATCCACTGGAACTGCGCCTCCCGCTCGGGGAAGCGGCTGATGCTGTAGATGAGCACGTTGGGACGGCTGCGCGCCAGCGAGATGGCCCGCGCCCAGGGATAGATGTCCAGACTGTATTCGAAGCCGGCCTCTTCCAGCATGGCCTCCACCACCTCGGTGCCCAGCCCCTTGACCTCGGCCTCCTCCAGATAGTTGTAGGGGGCATAGTCTTCGGTCACCACCTGCAGGGTCTCGGCCGCCCAGCCCGGCACCAGCCATAACGCCCAGCACAGCCATATCCACCTGATGTTCATGCTCACCTCGCTGCAGACCCGCCTCGATTAACTATTGCGCCCCCTCGGCAGAGCGCAAATCACGGCGGCAAATTGCGGCGATGAAAATCACATTATGTTTTATATCAGTTGCTTGAGAACCCGGGGAAAGCGACTACCCTTACTCTGTTGTGGCTGTGCTATAAGCCCGACCCATAAGGAGAGGCGACCCTTTAAACCTCCCCTCAACAATATGAAATTGCAGAGGCTCAACATGAATAAAACACTGATTACCTTGCTGGTTTCAGGCTTGCTTGCGGCCAACGCCCAGGCAGCCGGACAGGACAACACCTGGTATGGCGGTGCCAAGCTGGGTTGGTCCAACTTCTATGGCGTCGATCACAACCAGGATATCAAGGACAACTACGCCATCAGCGAAGAGGACAAGAACGATGTCGGTGCCGGCGCCTTCCTTGGCTATCAGGTCAACCAGAACCTGGGCTTCGAACTGGGTTACGACTGGCTCGGCAAGTACAAATACACGGCAACCGACAAGCTGATCCCCACCGACATCGGCCGGGATGAGATAAAAGCCCAGCTGGCCCAGCTCACCATGAAGATCGGCATGCCGGTCAGTGACAGCCTGGATCTCTATACCCGACTCGGTGGTGCCTACGCCTGGACCGACAGCAAGCAGTTCGACAATGACAACGGCGCCGCCTTTGTCGGGGCGCTGGGGGCTGAGTACGCCTTCAACCGTGACTGGGCCGCCCGCCTCGAGTACCAATACACCACCCCGCTCGGCGACAACTCGCTCGACAAGACCGGGGCCGAACTCGACAACGGCCTGCTGGCGGTCGCCGTGGTCTATCGCTTCGGCCAGGTCGCCCCCGTGGTAGCGGCGCCGATGCCGGCTCCGGCTCCCGAACCCGTGATGGTCGACAAGCAGTTCACCCTGAGCTCGGACGTGCTGTTCGACTTCAACAAGGCCACCCTCAAGCCGGCCGGTGGTCAGGCGCTGGATAACCTCTACAGCCAGATCGAGCAGGCCAGACCCAAGGATGGCGTCGCTACCGTGATCGGCTACACCGACCGCATCGGTTCCGATGCCTACAACCAGAAGCTCTCCGAGCAGCGTGCCCGGACCGTCGCCGACTACCTGGTCGGCAAGGGTCTGCCGGCAGACAAGGTCAACGTGGAAGGGCGCGGCAAGGGCAATCCGGTCACCGGCGACAGCTGCACCAGCAAGTCCAAGCGCGAGCTGATCGTCTGCCTGGCCCCGGATCGCCGGGTCGAGGTCAAGGTCGAAGGGATCTCGGAAGTTCAGCAGTGATCCTCAAGCGTGGCTGACGGCCACGAATGAAAAACGGGAGGCCAAGGCCTCCCGTTTCATTTTGGGTCGCTGCATCGGTACAGCGTCAGGCGCTCTTGCGCACCTCTGCCGCAATCTGGTCGAGCAGCTGCTGCCAGCCAGCCCCCAGCTCACTCACCAGAGTGCCGTAGCCGTCGGCCGGCAACACCCGCACCTGCTGGAAGGGGACGTCACGCAGTACCGTGCCCTCTTCGGTCAGCAGGCGCCAGCGGCCGCTCAGCACGGCGCGACCATCGTGGCGGCCCTGAAAACGCTCCACCGAGATGGTCAGCACCGGCCCCTTGCGGGCTCCATCCTGCCGTACCACCCAGCCCGGCAAGCGGCTGGAGAGGCCGTTCAGGGTCAGCTGATCGAGCTGGGCATCCAGCGACCCCGCCCAGCGATGATACTCGGCGAAGTGCAGCTCTTTGCCCTCCAGCTGATAGACCAGGCTCATCCGATCCAGCTGGCCGGACAGAGAGACAGGCTTGAGCACCAGCTGATGCTGCGGCTGCGCCACCACAGCGGCAGCTTGCTGCGCCTCGGCGTCGAGGGAGTAGTAGTGCAGCTGCGCCGGTGCCGCGCTGCAACCCGCCAGCAGGCCCAGCAAGGCCAGCGTCATCATCCGTTTCTTCATCATTGACCTCGCTTGGGCTCGGGATCACGGGGACGAGCCCGATCGAAAATCAACGAGCTCGGCTGCTCGTTGAGCGAATGTACCAACGGCTGCAACTCGCGCATCAGCTGGTTGAGCGACTGCACCGACTGCCGCAGATCCTGGTTGGTCTGGGAGTTGGCATCATACTCCTGCAGCGTGTTCTGCAGCTGTTTCAGGCTGTCGTTGAGGGACGCCGGCAACTGCTGGGTCGCGCTCTGACCGGTGAACTTGTTCAGGTTGGCACTCAGCGCACTGACGTTCTTCAGGGTTTGATCCAGGGTCGCCAGGGTGTGGTTGACCTGGTTCAGAGTCTGGGCGGTGTCCATGTCGACGAACTTGTCGAGGATCTGGTTCACCTTGCGTTCGATCTGGTCGAGCCCGGCCTGCACGGTCGGGAACACCTGATAACCCGCCAGCTTGGTGGGCTGGAACTTGGGCGCATCGGGGTAGAAGTTCAGATCCACCACCTTGCCCCCGGTCAGCAGGCTGGAGGTTTTGAGCGTCGCCCGCAACCCCTCCTTGAACTGCTTGCCAAACAGGGCGCGCCACTGCTCCTTCTCCGCGTTGGCATAGCGATGGGAGAGACGCTGCACCTCGATCCGCGCCAGCACCGGAATCTGCCGGCTCTGGAACATCTGCCCCCCTTTCTCGTCGATGAGATAGGGCGCCGAGATGACGGTACCGACCCGAATGCCGCGATACTCTACCGCCGCGCCCGGGTGCAGGCCGCCGACGCTGTCCTCGAACAGGAACACGTAGTCGATGAACTGATCCAGGCTACCGGCCAGCACGCTGGCCTGATCCTGGAACAGGGTGAAGTCGTCCATCTGCTTGACCGGCTCGCCGGGTGCCCAGCCAGGGGGCAGCCCCATGGTGATGCCGCCGTCCAGCAGACTCTCCAGCGAATCCATCTTCACCTTCATCCCCTCGCTGCTCATGGAAACTTCGAAGCCCGGGGTCATCCAGAAGCGGGAGTTGCTGCTCACCAGCACGTCATAGGGGGCATTGATGAAGATCTGGTACTGCATCTCGCTCTTCTCGGGCAGGAACTTCGCCTCTTCCACTTGGCCTATGGTGAAGCCCTGGTAGTTGATGGGCGAACCCACCCCGAGCGCCCGGGTATCCCGGCTGCTTAGCGATAATCGCAGCCCCTTGGCGTCCTGCGAGGCCAGCGGTGGCTTGTCCAGCATGGCGTACTCGTCGCGCGCCTTGCCCTTCTTGCCGGGGGCCAGCTCGATGTAGGCGCCGGAGAGCAGGGTGCCGAGACCCGACACCCCTTCGCGGCCCACCCTGGGCTTGACCACCCAGAACTGGCTGTCCTTCTTAAGCATGCCGGCGGCGGCATTGGTCAGGCGAGCCTTCAGCACCGCGTGGCTGTAGTCATCGCTGAGCTCCACCGCCTCGATGCGACCCACCTCCACCTCGCGGGAGCGGATCATGGTCTTGCCCGCCACTATCCCTTCGGCTGTCGCCACCGTCAGGGTGAAGCTGGGACCTTGCGAATACCAGTGCTGGAACAGCATCCAGATCCCGATGAACAGCGCCAGCAGCGGCACCATCCAGATTGCGGCGGCCGAGCTCAGAAAGTCCGAGCCAGGTTTCCACCTCTTCTTACGCTCACTCACGTTCGCGTTCTCCTTGTTGTAAATCCCAGATCAGGCGGGAATCGAAACTCATGGCTGCCACCATGGTCACCAGCACCACACCCGCAAAAGCGACGGCCGCAGGGCCCGGATAGATGGTCATCAGGTTGTCGAGCCGGATCAGGCCCGCCAGGATGGCCACCACGAAGACGTCGATCATCGACCAGCGCCCCACAAATTCAGTCATGCGATAGAGCTTGAGCTTGCCGAGCGGCGAGGTGCCCTGCCCGCGCTGCACCATGTAGCAGAGCCACAACAGCGCCAGGATCTTCACCAGCGGCACCACCACGCTGGCGAAGAAGATCACCGCCGCGATGGGGTAGGAGCCCATGGCCCACAGCACCAGTACCCCGCCCAGAATGGTGGAGGGGCTGTCATCCCCGAGGAAGACGGTATCCATGATGGGATAGAGGTTGGCCGGCACGTAGAGGATGATGGAGGTAAAGAGCAGGGCCCAGGTCCGGTTCAGCCCGCCCGGCTTGCGGCTGTGCAGGTGCTCGCCGCAACGCTTGCAGCTGTCGGCGCCGGCTTCGCTCAGGGCGCCGCAGATGTGACAGCCAACCAGACCGGCGCTCTTGGCACTGGCCTCGTCGTCATCCACCGTCACCCCATGCAGTTCGCTCGGTCCGAACAGCCGCTGCCACAGCCACATCCTATCCAGCGACGAGATCATCTTGATCAGCAGCAGGGTGTAGCCGACGAACGCCCAGAACGACAAGCCCATCTTGATGTCGGCCATCCCCATCAGTTTGACCAGGGAGATGAGCACCCCGATGAGGAAGACATCCACCATCAGCCAGGGCTTGATCCGGCACAGCAACCGGCCGAGAGAGCGCAGGGCATTGCTGTGCAGATCCTTGTCGAGGCGCCACAGCACCAGCATGATGGAGCCCATGTAGACCAGTGGCAGGCCGATGAGGGTCAGGCTCAGCACGGCCCCGAGGAACAGGTAGCCCTGATCCACCAGGGTGGTGATGCACTGCAGGAAGGTCATCTCCTGCCCCACCCCCTTGGCGGAGAAGGACATGAAGGTAAAGGCGTTGGAGAGCACGAACATGATTATGGCCGCAAAGCCGTAGGCGATGGGCCTGCGCTCCTGCTCCGGCAGATGGCGGCTCAGGGTATGGCCGCAGCGCGGGCAGCAGCTTGCCTCCCCCACGGCCAGCGTGGTGGCCGGCACCAGCAGGTCGCACTCTTCGCACGCGGTGGCGTCATGGGTATAGGTGGGTTGATGTTGGTGTGAAACCGGATGCAAGATGAAACCCCAGCATGAGGCCCGCCACGGGGCCAGAACCGCCAATTATTACAGCAGCGGCCCGTGCCGACCAGCCCTCTCATTGCACCACCCCGACCGGGCGTGAGAATGACTTTGACAAGCAAGTGACCATTTAGCACAATCAAACGCCACTTTTTTTCCGCGGGACAATAATTTATGACAACTGAATCCCCAAGCTACTCCACGATCGAGCAAGCCTTCTCCCTCGGGAACGGGCAAGATTCTGCCCTCAACTGGTTGCGCAAAAACCGCAGTCAGGTCGCCATCTTCTTGGTGAGCGGCATCAAGCTGGAGGGGACCATCAGCGGTTTCGACCAGTACAGCGTGCTGCTGACCGATGCCCATGGCAACCAGCAGCTGGTCTACAAGGCCAAGATCTCCACCATCGCCATGCACTCCGGCCGGCCGCAGGTCAATATCCAGCGTGCTCGCAAGCCTCGCGTCTCCATGGCGCCGCGCCCCCACGGCGCACCTGGTCGTTACGACGACAATCAGGGCGGCAACAGCGGCCAGTAAGGCCATGCCCATGTCACCCCGCGACCATCGCTGCGTCAGAGGGTGACCGAGTCCATTCCCATTCCTGATTACCCATGACCCTCAGCCAGCTTCAAGAGCCGATATGGCATCGGAGGGCTTGCCACGACTGCATGCCCCAATTCAACCAACATGCTTTTGAGGTCAAAACGATGATTAAACCGGAAGCAGTATTCAGCAAGATGTCTCGGTAAATGCTTCGCTCCGAGCGTATGGCAACTGCCCCGCAGCGAGTTCTTCACATTCCCTATCATCGTGTTTACCCAGTTGAATGCCGGATGATCCAGCAAGTCAAGGTTGCCCCCGGTGACAACACCCAGGTGCTCACAATTGGCCTCCTTCACCGCCCTGAAACAGGCCAATCCATCGGATATCACCGCGCTACCACTGGC
>NZ_NEVB01000208.1:0-26269 GCF_002259925.1 Aeromonas sp. A35_P
GTTGAATAATGAAAATTTTTCTTTAGACGGGTATTTGGCAAATGCAAGTCATTCACATCAGTAATGTGATCTCAACCAACCACTCCGACAGTGAATTGGTAAAATTACTACAAATACCTACACCCACCGAGTCAACCAACAAAACCCGACACATCAGGATTTAATCTCGCAAAAATAAAAAATACCAGAGCAATACCCAGTTACAACCCCATTTACCCTCGCACACCGAAATTTTGTTATGACATTGTAATAATGAAAACAGCCGGGATGTCCAATTGACCTTGCCGAAAAATCCCATTAGTTTGGAGATTCGCCACCTCAGGCGGACGGAACCACAAGAGCCAATCGCAATTTATGCAGTCTGTTGACGACAGCGCGATGCAAGGCCGAGCAAGGGAGAAATGCAATGTCACTATATGATCCAAAGCTGGAGAGGGATAACTGTGGCTTCGGCCTGTTGGCCCACATGGAAGGTGAAGCCAGCCACAAGCTTGTCCGTCTCGCGATGTCAGCATTGGCTCGCATGCAGCACCGCGGCGGAATCTCCGCCGATGGCAAGACCGGCGACGGCTGCGGTCTGTTGCTGCAAAAACCCGACAGCTTCTTTAGAGCGGTCGCCGAAGAGAAGGGATGGCACCTGGGCCGCAACTACGCGGTCGGTATGCTGTTCCTCAACCCCGATCCCATCCTGGCCCAGGCCACGCGCGACATCATCGACGAGGAGCTGGAAAAGGAGACCCTGAGTCTGGTCGGCTGGCGCAAGGTGCCCATCGATACCAATGTGCTCGGCTCCATCGCCAAAGCCTCCCTGCCCAGCATTGAACAGGTCTTTGTCAACGCCCCGCCCGGCTGGGTCGACAAGGATCTCGAGCGCCGCCTCTACATCGTGCGCCGCCGCATCGAGAAGCGCATCAGCGACGACTACTTCTATGTGGTCAGCCTCTCCAACCTGGTCACCGTCTACAAAGGGCTGTGCATGCCGGTGGACCTGCCGCGCTTCTATCTGGATCTCGCCGACATCCGCATGCAGGCGGCCATCTGCGTGTTCCACCAGCGCTTCTCCACCAACACCAGCCCGCGCTGGCCGCTGGCGCAGCCGTTCCGCTATCTGGCCCACAACGGCGAGATCAACACCATCGCCGGCAACCGCCAGTGGGCCAAGGCGCGCAGCTACAAGTTCGCCACCCCGCTCATCCCGGATCTGCAAGAGGCCGCCCCCTTCGTCAACACCACGGGGTCGGATTCCTCCAGCCTCGACAACATGCTGGATCTCTTCCTCGCCGGCGGCATGGACCTGTTCCGTGCCATGCGCCTGCTGATCCCGCCTGCGTGGCAGAAGCACCCGAACATGGATGACGACCTGCGCGCCTTCTACGACTTCAACTCCATGCACATGGAGCCCTGGGACGGCCCGGCCGGCATCGTCATGACCGACGGCCGCTACGCCACCTGTGCGCTCGATCGCAACGGCCTGCGTCCGGCCCGCTATGTCATCACCAAGGACAAGTTCATCACGCTGGCCTCCGAAGTGGGCACCTGGGACTACACCCCGGATGAAGTGCTGGAGAAGGGCCGGGTCGGCCCGGGCGAGCTGTTCGTGGTGGATACCAGCAACGGCAAGATCTGGACCAGCTTCGAGATCGATGACGATCTCAAGAGCCGCCACACCTACAAGCAGTGGATGGACAAGCACTGCAAGCGGCTGGTGCCGTTCGAGCAGATGGATGACGCCAGCACCGGCGCCCGCGAGTTCTCCGACGAGCAGCTGAAAACCTATCAGAAGCTGTTCGGCTACTCCTATGAGGAGCTGGATCAGATCATCCGGGTACTGGGTGAAAACGGCCAGGAAGCGGTGGGCTCCATGGGGGATGACACCCCGATGGCAGTGCTCTCTTCCAGCCAGCGCACCCTGTACGACTACTTCCGCCAGATGTTCGCCCAGGTCACCAACCCGCCCATCGATCCGCTGCGGGAGAACCACGTCATGTCGCTGGCCACCTGTATCGGCCGCGAGCAGAACGTGTTCAACGAGACCTTCGGCCACGCCCACCGGGTGCTGTTCCAGTCGCCGATCCTGCTCTACTCCGACTTCCACCAGCTGCTGGCCCTGGAAGGGGAGCACTATCGCCATCAGGTGATCAGCCTCAACTTCAGACCCGAAGAGGGGCTGGAAGCGGCCATTCTGCGCGTCTGTGAAGAGGCCAAGGCGGCCGCCAAGGCCGGCACCGTGCTGCTGGTGCTGTCGGATCGGGACGTCAGTGCCGACACCCTGCCCATCCCGGCCGCCATGGCGGTGGGGGCAGTGCAGCGCACCCTGGTGGACAACAACCTGCGCTGCGACGCCAACATCCTGGTGGAGACCGCCAGCGTGCGCGACCCGCACCACTTCTCGGTGTTGCTGGGCTTTGGCGCCACCGCCATCTACCCCTACCTAGCCTACGAGACCCTCGCCAAGCAGGTAGAAGAGGGCGTGCTCAAGATGAGCCTGCGCCAGGCCATGCTCAACTACCGCAACGGCATCAACAAGGGGCTCTACAAGGTGATGTCCAAAATGGGCATCAGCACGGTGGCCAGCTACCGCTGCTCCCAGCTGTTTGAAGCGGTGGGCCTCTCCAAAGCCGTGGTCGAGATGTGTTTTCGCGGCGTATCGAGCCGCATCCAGGGCGCCGATTTTGCCGACATCCAGCAGGATCAGTTCAATCTGGCCCGTCAGGCCTGGCTGGCCCGCAAGGCCCTCACCCAGGGTGGCCTGCTCAAATTCGTCCACGGCGGCGAGTACCACACCTACAACCCGGACGTGGTGCAGACCCTCCAGACCGCGGTGCGCTCCGGCAACTATGCCGATTACAAGGAGTACGCCCGTCTGGTGAACGAGCGGCCGGTCGCCACCCTGCGCGATCTACTCACCCTCAAGAAGGTCGACAACCCGGTGGCACTGGAGCAGGTGGAGCCTGCGGCCAAGCTGTTCCCCCGCTTCGATTCCGCCGCCATGTCCATCGGTGCACTGGGGCCGGAAGCCCACGAGGCGCTGGCGGTGGCCATGAACCGGCTCGGCGGCCAGAGCAACTCCGGTGAAGGCGGTGAAGATCCCAAACGCTTCGGTACCGAGAAGAATTCGCGCATCAAGCAGGTGGCCTCGGGGCGCTTTGGCGTCACCCCCCACTACCTGATGAACGCCGACGTGGTGCAGATCAAGGTCGCCCAGGGCGCCAAGCCCGGCGAGGGAGGCCAGCTGCCCGGTGACAAGGTGACGGCCCAGATCGCCAAGCTGCGTTACTCCGTGCCCGGCGTGACCCTGATCTCGCCGCCGCCCCACCACGACATCTACTCCATCGAGGATCTGGCCCAGCTCATCTTCGACATCAAGCAGATCAACCCAAGCTGCCTGGTGTCGGTGAAACTGGTGTCTGAGCCCGGCGTTGGCACCATCGCCTGCGGCGTGGCCAAGGCCTATGCAGACTTCATCACCGTCTCCGGCTACGACGGCGGCACGGGCGCGAGCCCGCTCACCTCGGTCAAATACGCCGGCTCCCCCTGGGAGCTGGGGCTGGCCGAAACCCAGCAGGCCCTGGTCGCCAACGGCCTGCGCCACAAGGTGCGGCTGCAGGTGGATGGCGGTCTCAAGACGGGTCTGGACATCATCAAGGCGGCCATCCTCGGCGCCGAGAGCTTTGGCTTCGGCACCGGCCCCATGGTGGCGCTCGGCTGCAAGTACCTGCGCATCTGTCACCTGAACAACTGCGCCACCGGGGTCGCCACCCAGGATGAGAAGCTGCGTCGCGAGCACTTCACCGGCCTGCCGGAGATGGTGATGAACTACTTCAAGTTCATCGCCGAGGAGACCCGCGAGCTGATGGCCCAGCTTGGCGTCACCCAGCTGACCGACCTCATCGGTCGTACCGATCTGCTGGAGGCCCTGCCCGGCCTCACCGCCCGTCAGGCCAAGCTGGATTTGTCCGGCATCCTGGCCCGCCCGGTGGCACCGGAAGGCTCCAGCCTGTTCAGCCAGCAGCACAACCCCACCTTCGACAAGGGGCCGCTCAACCTCAAGATGGTGGAAGACCTGCTGGACGCGGTGGAAAACATGAGCGGCGGCGAGTTCCGCTACGACATCCGCAACACCGACCGCTCCGTGGGGGCGCGCCTCTCCGGCGAGATCGTCAAGCGCCACGGCAACCAGGGGATGGCGGCCGATCCGGTTCGGGTTCACTTCAACGGCACCGCAGGCCAGAGCTTCGGCGTCTGGAACGCAGGGGGTCTCGAGATGATCCTCACCGGGGATGCCAACGACTACGTGGGCAAGGGGATGACCGGCGGCAAGCTGGTGATCAAGCCCCACGTCGGCGTGGCATTCAAATCCCACGAGGCGGCCATCATCGGCAACACCTGCCTCTACGGCGCCACCGGCGGCAAGCTCTATGCCGCAGGCACCGCCGGCGAGCGTTTCGCGGTGCGCAACTCAGGCGCGCTGGCGGTAGTCGAGGGCATTGGCGACAACGGCTGTGAATACATGACAGGCGGCATCGTCACCGTGCTCGGCGAGACCGGCGTCAACTTTGCGGCGGGCATGACCGGCGGCTTTGCCTACGTGCTCGACGAGTGCGGCAGCTTCGCCAAGCGCACCAACCCCGAGCTGGTTGAACTGCTGGATGTGGCGGATCTTGCCATCCACCAGGAGCACCTGCGCGGCATCATCACGGCGCACCTCAACGAAACCGGCAGCTCGCGCGCCGAGGAGATCCTGGCCAATTTCGACTCCTATGTGCCCAAGTTCAGGCTGATCAAACCCAAGTCCAGCGATGTCAAATCGCTGCTTGGCCACACCAGCCGTTCCAGTGCAGAACTCAGAATCCAGGCGCAATAAGGAGGGAACCCTATGAGCCAGAACGTATTCCAGTTTATCGACGTCCAGCGGGTCGACCCGCCCAAGAAGCCGCTCAAGATCCGCAAGATCCAGTTTGTGGAGATCTACGAGTCCTTCAACCAGGCCCAGGTCGGCATGCAGGCGGATCGCTGCCTCGACTGCGGCAACCCCTATTGCGAGTGGAAGTGCCCGGTGCACAACTACATCCCCAACTGGCTGAAGCTGGCCAACGAGGGACGCATTCTGGAGGCGGTGGAGCTCTCCCACCAGACCAACAGCCTGCCGGAGGTGTGCGGCCGCGTCTGCCCGCAAGACAGACTGTGTGAGGGTGCCTGCACCCTCAACGATCGCTTCGGCGCCGTCACCATCGGCAACATCGAAAAATACATCACCGACAAGGCGTTCGAGATGGGCTGGCGCCCTGATCTCTCCAAGGTGGTCAAGACCGGCAAGCGGGTCGCCGTCATCGGCGCCGGTCCCGCGGGCCTTGCCTGTGCCGACGTGCTGGCGCGCAATGGCGTGACCCCGGTGGTGTTCGACAAGTATCCGGAAATAGGTGGCCTGCTCACCTTCGGCATCCCCTCCTTCAAGCTGGAGAAAGAGGTGATGCAGCGCCGGCGCGAGATCTTCGAGGGGATGGGGGTGGAGTTTCGCCTCGAGACCGAGGTGGGCCGTGACGTCACCTTCGCCGACCTGCTGGGCGAGTTCGATGCGGTTTTCCTCGGGGTCGGTACCTACAAATATATGAAGGGCGGTTTCGAGAACGAGTCTGCGCCGGGGGTTTACGACGCCCTGCCCTACCTCATCTCCAACGCGAACCGCTTGCTGGGCTTCGAGAAGGCTCAAGCCGATTATATCGACTTCGCCGGCAAGCAGGTGGTGGTGCTGGGGGGCGGTGACACCGCCATGGACTGCGTGCGCACCGCCATCCGCCAGGGTGCCGATCGGGTTATCTGTGCCTACCGCCGCGATGCCGAGAACATGCCGGGCTCCAAGCGGGAGGTGAAGAACGCCCAGGAGGAGGGGGTGGAATTCATGTTCAACCTCCAGCCCATCGGCGTGGAGCTGGACGCCCATGGCCGCACCTGCGGCATCAAGGTGGTGAGCACCGCGCTCGGTGAGCCCGATGCCAATGGTCGCCGCAATCCTGTCGTGATCGAAGGCTCCGAGCAGGTGCTGGCTGCCGATGCGGTGGTGATGGCGTTCGGCTTCCAGCCCAACCCCCAGCCCTGGATGGCAGAGTACGGCATCGAGCTCGACAGCCGGGAACGCATCAAGGCGCCGGAGCAGGCAGAGTATGCCTTCCAGACCAGCAACCCCAAGGTGTTCGCCGGTGGCGACGCGGTGCGCGGCTCTGATCTGGTGGTGACCGCCATCTACGAGGGCCGCAAGGCCGCCGAAGGGATCATGGACTATCTGGCCGTGTAAACCGCCATCCCTGACCTGTACCAACCAACAGACAGCCCCGCTTATGCGGGGCTGTTGTTTTATGTTTGCCGCAAACCGCGATGCAATACCGGGTACACCCTAGCCAGGTCATGCCGGTGGGGCGCTTGGAGATCATGAAAAAGGGGACATGAGACGAGCGGTGGGATGGTCACGGCACATCATGAACGGCTCCGCTGGCGGTATCGCGCCAGCGGAGGGGATCAGGCGGGTTGCGGCTCCCGCGGTATGGTGGTGACCCAGTGGCGACGCCAGTGCGGCGCCTCGTAGAGATCGGGCCAGAACTCGGTCTGGTGCCAGATGGCATTGCCGCGCACCGTGTGGAAGGTGATGGCACGGGCCTCCACCTCGCCATCGGTGATCAGCACCTCGGTCACCACTTCCCGCCCCTGCTCCAGCAGGCGGACGACGTCGAAATTCCAGGGGCCGGCCGCCGGATAGCGCCGGTTGATCTCGACGAAGTTGCTGCGCCCCTCGATCCGCTCCCCCGACTGGGGCCAGTCGCAGATGAAGTCTTCACACAGCCAGCGGCTGCCTTGGCAAAATCATTGCTCTGCATGGCCTGCCAGTAGGCCTCCACCACCGCTCTTGGTTCCATCATCTTGTTTTCCATGCCAGCCCTCCTACAGACGCACCACCAGCCACTCCCCCTTGCCCACCGGCACCAGCGCGGTCGCGAAGGCCGGATCCAGCACCGCCAGCAGTTCGCCGGTATCGCGGGTAATGTTGAGCATCTTGCTGCCACGGGAGTGTTGTGCGCCGTCGCGCCGCTCACCAAACAGCTCCAGCTCCCGTTTCAGTTGTTCCAGTGCCATGTCTCCTCCTTGACGGTGTAAACGAGTCGGCCCGGTGCATGGCATGGCTGGGCCGACCCCGATGTTCATCATGTGGCTGCCTGTTCGTCATCCGGGGGCGTATCCCCCAGCAGGTAGCGAGGGCCGCTGCCAAGGGCGGCGGCCTGATCATCCGGATTGTAAAGTGCGCAGTGCTCCAGCGAGAGACAGCCACAGCCGACACAGGCGCCGAGCTTCTCCTTGAGCTGCTGCAGGGCCGCGATGCGCCGATCGAGCAACCCCTGCCACTGACCGGCAATCCCGACCCAGTCGCTGCGATCCGGGGTGCGCCCCTCGGGCAGGCCGGCCAGGGCCTCGCCTATCTCGCCAAGGCTCAGCCCCATGCCCTGCGCCACCCGGATGAAGGCGATGCGGCGCAGCACATCCTGGGGATAGAGCCGCTGCCCCCCGTCGCTGCGCACGCTGCGGATCAGCCCCTTCTGCTCGTAAAAGCGCAGGGCGCTGGCCTTGACGCCGGAGCGTTTGGCTATCAGGCCGATGGCAAGCCATTTGCGTTCCATCGCCAAGCTTGACCTCAAGTTATCTTTAACTTGCACAATCCTGTCTCCCCTCATGAAAGGAGTCAAATGATTATGCATTATCTTCATCAACTGCTCGATACCAACCAGGCATTTGCCCTCAATGGTCGCGGCACCACCAACCACTGCCCGATGGCGCTGCACGCCCTGCATGAGATGGACGCCAGCCCAGCGCGGCTGCAGCATTTCTTTGCCCACTGGCAGGCCAATCATGCCCTGCCGGGGGGCGAACAACAGCAGGGGGATGAAAAGGAGATGCAGTTTGTCCGGCTGCGTCAGCAGTTGGCAGCACGGCTGGCCGACGAGGGTTGGCTGCCCGCCTTTGGCGACCTGCTGGAGCAGGGGCTCTCCCCGGCAGGCGGCGCCTTTCATCCGCTGATCCGCCTGGCCTTCGCGCTGGAAAATGGCCACCTGGGAGAACAGGCCACCGCCTTGGCTGCCTGGCAATGCGACCCCTTGCGGGTGCCGGCCGGGCAGGGAGCACCGGTGCAGGATATCGACGACCTGCTGAGCGTGCTGGCGCAGCAGTGGGAAGGGTCGCGCTGGCAGGGCGACTGGATTACCGAGCGACTGCGGCAGGTGACGGATGCGCCGACCTGGGCGGCGAGATTGCCAGGCGGGCTCCCGTCATCCTCGGATCTGCTGGTGCAGCTGGCCGACGCGGCCCTCGCCCTCTACTGGCAGACCGGCAACTTTACCGTGCTGCACATGGTGACCGGCAGCCGCGCCGCAGCCATCGTCGCCCGCCATTTGCCCGCTCCATGGCAAGGACGCTGGCAGACCCTGATGTGGCAGGCGGTGGCGGCCGCCTATGTCACGGTCGGCGCACCGTCACTGCAAAGGCCGGTCTGGCCCGATACCGGCAAGCTGGCGTGGCAACACGTGCTGGCCAGCGCGGTGGAGAGCCTCGACGATCACGTGATCAAGCTGGTGCACTGCTGCTGGCGGGAGGGGCTCGCCAGGCCTTTGCTGGCGGAGCGTTATCTGGCGGTGGCTGCCCGCGCAACGGGTCTGCTGGCGCCCCTTAGCAGGCCGGATGCCATCTAAGGGCTGGGCTCCACAGGATGGGGCCGCCCTTAGGAGGCGGGCAGCCGGGTGAAGTGAATGACGGGGCAGCGGGGAGCCACGCCCCGGGTCAGGGTCAGCGGCTGGGCACGGTAGCTCAGCCGGTAGCTGCCGGGCCGGGAGAGATCGTAGACCAGGGTCAGATCCGCGTCGGCCCGACTCTGCTGACCAGCCTCCAGCAGGAAGAAATCCTCGGCGCCCGGGTTGCCCCGCTTGGCCAGCGGGCCCTTGTAGGGCAGCGGCTGTTCATCGAGGGTGAGATCGATGGCATCGGCAAACCAGCCTTCGAACGGCGTGAACCAGCTCAGCACCTCGAGCGGCACCTCCCCCCGGTTGGTCAGGGTCATCACCAGCGGCAGCGGCTCGTTGACCCGGCTTTGTGCCTTGACCGACAGTTCGCACTGCAGGGGGGCCAGCGCCAGGGTGGTGAGCAAGAGTGTCATCATGGTCGCTCCTTCCTGTGACAAACGACATGGACAAAAAGGGGCCTTGCGGCCCCCGGTCGGCAAATCAGTTTTCGCTCGGCGTGTTCTCGGCGAAGTACTCGTGGTTGTCGGCGTTGTTGAGCGCCTTGACCGGATCCGTCTTCGCCAGGTTGCGGGCATTGGCCTGACCGTAACCCAGATCATCGGTGCCCGCCACCACATTGAAGTGGCTCAGCTCGTGGACAATGGTGCCGGCACGGGAATCAGTCCCGCTGACCGGTGCGGTCCAGAAGCTCTTGCACAGGTAGACCTTGTAGGGCTGATCCGGATAGACATAGGCAAAGTAGCTCTGCTTGCAACCGCAGTCGAAGGTGAGCGGCTTGTTGTCGATGGCATCCTTGATCTTGCTGAAGTGGGTCTCGGCCTGATCCCAGCGCGACGCATCATAGGCGCCAAACCAGCTGCGGTAACGCTGGCCATCCGGCTTGTCCACCGCCAGGTAGCTGCTGGAGTTGTTGGTGATGCCGCTGGCGGCATCGAGCGCCGCCAGGATGTCGCTCTTCTGGGTGTTGGTGCAGCGGCCGCTGAAGCTGACCGAGGCGGTCACCGCTTGCGGCTCGACCGGGGGAGCCGCCTTGGCCAGCACCCGTTCGTCGCTCACCCCTTCCACCCACAGAGTCACGGCATTGGACTCGCTCGCCTGGGCCTGCTTGGCCTTGGCGGCTTTCGTCTCTTGTGGCAGCGTCGGCAGCAGATAGCGAATGCTGTACTGCCCTTGGGCGCTCATGTCGTAGAGACCGGAGACTTCAGCCTGCACCGTCAGGCTCTGGCCGGCCTTGAGCAGCTGGAAGTCCTTGTCGGTCGGGGCAGCCCGCTTGATCAGAGCCCCCTCATAGCTGACCTGCTGGCCGTCCCGCTCCACCAGGAACAGGGGGGCATCCTCGCTGCCCGGCAGTTGCCATTTGAGCAGGCGAACCGGTTTGTCCCCTGCGTTGGTCAGGGTCAGGTTGACGCGCACGTCGTCGCTGCTGCCATCCACCAGGGTGAGCTTGGCATCGAGCCCGGCGGCGCAGAGCGGAGAGGCCAGCACGCCGGCCAGCATCAGGGCAATGGGTGTCGCTTTCATCATGTTTCCTCATTCATTGAGTATCGCCTTGTCAGGCGGTTTGCTTCCTTCAAGGCCCTCTTCGGGGCTCAACCACCCTAGAGCAGTTTTTTTCTGCGACCATCCCACCATATGGGTGACGCCCCCCAGGATAGGGGGGAACGCCGGGCATCCCTCGCTGCTGCGACAACAACCGCGGCCCCTCCCCCTTCCCTTGTCTGCGGAGGATTGCGCCCATAAAAAACCCCGGCACCGGGCCGGGGTCTCAGGCAAAAGGCACTCACTTTTTCAGGGGCCCACCAGCAGGGCCAGTGCCGGCAGCGCGTTGTCCGGCACCAGCCGGTAAGCCTTGTGGTGCTTGACCAGGGTGGTCTTCTTGTTGCCCTGGCTCAGCAGCAGGCCGTGGGTGAAGGCGCCTTGCGCCAGTCGGGCCTCGTCGCCGCGCACATAGAGGGTGAGCGGCTTGACCAGCTCACCCGCCTCGATATGGCCCTGATATTCGCTGGCACTGATGATGAGGCTCGGCTGACCGCCCGACTGCAGGCGCAGCTTGGCGCTCACCTCGCTGTCGGTGATCACTAACCAACCCTCGGCCGCAAGCTCGGCCAGCAGGGCCGCCAGCTTGCTCCCCAGCTGCAGCGGTTCGCATGTGGCCCGCTCATACTGGCGAATGATCCGCTCAAGCAACCCCTTGAGATCGGCGCCGGCCCCCAGGGTGCGGCCCAGCTGCACCCACTCTTTCAAATCCTCCATCACCAGCCGGGAGAAGCGCTTCTCCTTGAGGGATTCCGCCATCCAGCTGCAGAGAAAGTGGCTCTCTTGCGCCGGGGTACGCTTGCCAGCCTTCTGCTCGGCGGTACGGGCCAGTTCGGCCAGGCTCTGGCTGGCCATCTCGAGCAGGGCCTGATTGTAGGTGGGAGAGGTCATAAGCAATCCTTCAGTCGACCACCACGGGTCAACACCGATAACAGAGAAGGCAAAGGCGCCAGTGGCGCCTTTGCGGTTCAATAGAGCGGCCTGCGCACCTTATTTCGGCTGACGCGGCTTCTTGGCGGCCGCCAGACGCTTGAGACGCTGACCCTGCAGCTTGGCTTCGGCCATGGCCTGGGCGGCGGCGTTGTCTTCGCGCTGGGGGCGCTTGCCGAAACGACGGCGCTCCTGCAACTGCTTGATCAGATCGTCGCGGTTGCTTACCTCGTAGCCCGGCACCATGATGCGGCGGATCTTCTGGCCGATCACCGCCTCGATCTCCAGCAGGGTGCGCTCTTCTTCACGGCTGACAAAGGAGATGGCCATGCCGCTCTTGCCGGCGCGACCGGTACGGCCGATGCGGTGCACATAGTCTTCGGCGAGGAACGGCAGATCATAGTTGACCACGTACTCGAGGTTCGGGATATCCAGCCCGCGGGCGGCCACTTCGGTGGCCACCAGCACCCGCAGCTTGCCTTCACTGAATTCGCGCAGGGCGCGGCGACGGCTGCCCTGGGCCTTGTCGCCGTGCACCACGGCGGATTTGATGCCATCCAGGTTCAGCTCCTCAACCAGCTCGTCGCAGCTTTCGCGGGTGCTGGCGAACACCAGCACCTGCTGCCAGTTCTGCTTGCCGATGAGCTCGGAGAGCAGCTCGCGCTTGCGCTTCTGCTCCACCGGGTAGACGGTGTGGCTGACGGTGTCGGCAGTGGAGTTCTGCTTGTTGACGGCCACCACCTGCGGCTTGTCCAGCATCAGGTTGGCCAGCTTCTTCACCGCCTCGGAGAAGGTGGCGGAGAACAGCAGGTTCTGGCGGGTCTTGTTGACCGCCTGCAGGATCTTCTGCACATCGGCACTGAAGCCCATGTCGAGGATGCGGTCCGCTTCGTCCAGCACCAGGGTCTCGACCCCGGAGAGGCTCAGGTTGCAGGCGGTGAGATGTTCGAGCAGACGGCCCGGGGTCGCCACGATAATGTGAGCGCCCGCTTTCAGCCGCTTGGCCTGCACGTCCTGCTTGCCGCCACCAACGATGGTGAGGGTGGTGATATCCAGATACTTGGCGAAGTCATTGATGTTGCTCGCCACCTGGGCCGCCAGCTCGCGGGTCGGGGTCAGGATCAGCACCCGGGCGTTGGAAGGCTGCACCGGCGCCGGATTGTCCACCAGTCGCTGCAGGATCGGCAGGGCGAAGGCGGCGGTCTTGCCGGTGCCGGTCTGGGCGCTGGCCAGCAGGTCGCGGCCACGACGCACGGCCGGGATGGCCTGACTCTGCACAGGGGTCATCTCCTGATAACCGCACTCTGAGATGGCGCGCAAAATCTCGGGGGCAAAATCGAACGATTCAAATCTCATAATGGGTTCCTGTGTTCCAGCGGGACTGTGGCTGGCCTGGTTGGCTCGGCATGAGCAAGAAGTCGGCTATGACCACCGACGGCTGTGCCTGACATCAAGTCAGAGAGTGGCCGGAAAATGGCGGGCGCGAAGTGTAACAGATAGGCGGCGCAAATTCTGCCTCAAAAACGCCCCTTTTCACGGCGTCCCGGCTCGCCCCCATGGGCCGGTCCGGGCTGGCTCCAGCTTAGCCTCCCCGCCCGTTTCTGACCTGGAAATCACGCTGAAACAGGCACATGCGGATGGCGGTGCGGTAGTGACCATCGATGAAGAACTCCTCTTTGAGCTCCCCTTCCGGCTCGAACCCCAGCGCCTGATAGATGTGGATGGCGCGGACATTGTCCCGATCGACAATGAGATAGAGCTTGTGCAGGTTGAGCACGTTGAAGGCGTACTTCATCGCCTTGAGGGTCGCGCTCTTGGCATACCCCTTCCCCTGATGGGCGGGGGCGATGATGATCTGGAATTCGGCGCGGCGATGGATGCTGCGAATGTCCACCAGTTCCACCAGCCCCACCTGGTTGCCCGCCACCTCGAGGATGAAGCGGCGCTCGTGCTGATCGTGGATATGCTTGTCATAGAGCTGGGCCAGCTCCATGTAAGCCTCGTAAGGCTCCTCAAACCAGTAGCGCATGATGCTGGCGTTGTTGTTGAGCTGATGGACGAACTTGAGATCCTCGCGCTCGAGGGGACGAAGGGTCAGGGTGTCGGGGGATGACATAAGGTACCTGCTTGCAGATTGAAGGGGCACCGACCCGCCAAAGGGGCGGCGCCATAAGATGAAGAGGGTGAAAACACGGTGGCGAGGCTCCTTGCCATGCCGCTTAACGAATACGGTTGGTCGGTCGCTTGAGCAGACGGACGGCGATGGCCGCCATGGCGATGATGAAGAGACCGAGCGAGGTCACCAGCAGACACTTGGTCAGCAGCTCGTGGTGCTGGGCGAATACCGGAGTCGCCATCACGAACTTGCCCACCAGGCTCAATACCAGGGCCCAGAGGAAGGCGCTGGCGAAGCTGGCGATCATCACCCGTGGCAGATGCAGGCGCGAGACCCCCATCAGCATGGGCGTCAACACCCGCACGAATGGCACGAAGCGGGAGGAGAACATGGCCCAGAAGCCGTAGTTGTGCAGCAGGCGCGAGGCCCGCGGCAGGCTGCCGTCCGGGATCATCCGCTCCACGTGCCCCATGAAGGAGGTGCCGTGCAGCGCCTGGCCCTGCACGTAGGCGATCAGGCTGCCAAGTCCGGCGGCAAGCGGCATGTAGAGCAGCGTCACCTCAGGCCCCAACACCCCCCATGCCCACCAGGCCGCCGGCCAGCAGCACCAGGCTGTCGCCGGGCAGGGGCAGGAACACGAAACTCGATTCGAGAAACAGGATCACCACCAGGCAGGTGACGAGCAGACCCACGGCCTGCATCTGGATCAATTGGTCAAAGTCCTGTTGCCATATGGCAAGCAGCATCTCCTGCATCTGGTGACTCCCATCAACTTCATGAGGTGGCCCGACGGCCTCCGGTGCGGCAGACCCTCCCCTGTCGCCAACCCCTCTCTTCCCTGAGGGAGGCCCGTTATACACCCGGCCAAGTGAACAAGAAATTAATACAGGTCACGGATAGGCGAGATAATCGGCTGCGGGCCCTAAAAAATGAGGCCCGCATCTGTCGTGCGGGCCCCGGCCATCCAGCCACTCAGCGGTATTTGAGCCGCTGCAGCTTGGTGAGGGTGAGCAGGGTCTGGGCCGAGAGATCGCACACCGACAGCACGAAGGCGAGCTCGTCCGGGTGCCAGACCTCCTCCAGCCGGGCCCACTCGGCGATGATGAAGCCAAGCAGCTCATCCCCGTGCTTGAGGGGCGCCATCAGGATGGTGCCGGAGAGCCCCTCCAGCCCGAGCTGGGCCAGCATGGCGCCAAAGCGGGTCAGATCGTAGGGCTCGCGCAGGATGAGGCAGGGCTCGTGCTCGGGCTTGGAGGATTCGTAGCGCCCCTGGATCAGCGCATAGGGCAGGTGAAACCCCTGTTGATGGTGGAGCTTGGGCAGGAAGAAGAGATCCTGGCAGTACATGGATTGCCTGTCTTCGGCACTGAACCAGACGCTGGCCCGCACCGCCCCGGTGCCGGCGCAGATCGCCTCGTTGATGTGACGGGCGGCCTGGCCCGGATCCTCGCCGGTCAGCAGATCGCTCTTGGCCAGGTGAATGAGGGCGCCGTGCTGCAGCTTCTGGCGGGCTTCGCTGTCGGCCTGCTGCTGGCGCAGGCTGTCGAGGTGATCGAGCATCCGATTGCAGTCGACGGCCACCTGGGAGATCTCGTCACTGCCCTCCACCAGCAGGCGGCGCACCGCGCCGTCCTCGCCGATGAGCCGCAGATTGGCACTCAACCGCTGCAGGCGGGCGGCGATATAGCCGTTGAGGATCAGCAGCACCAGGCCGCCAAACAGCAGTACCCCCAGGCTCAGCAGCCAGAAGATGCGCCGCTCGACGGCCTTGCCCTCCAGCATCAGATCCCGTGGCAGGGTGAAGCGAAAGATCAGGGGATCTTCCTCTCGCAGGGTATCGATCTGGGCCAGGGTGAGCAGCCGCTCCTCCTGCGGCAGGATCAGGCTGTCATTGGCCCTGAGCCTGGCCAGGGTGGTGACCCCCAGGCTGGTGGCCAACTGCTGCGGACTGAGAAACGAGAGCGACAGATTGGTGCGCTTTTGCAGCTGATGAACCAGCCGGGTGTTGAAAGCCTTGAGCAGCAGCAGGGTGCCGCGGCTCGGCCCCTCCCCCTCGCTGGTCAGGATCTGGGTGGCGGCCAGCAGGTAGTAGCGCTCCCCGTCGAACCAGATGCCGCCATTGGGCTTGAGGCTGCCGTAGCGCACCAGATAGTCGGTGAGCGGCGCGAGCTCGTCCGGTGTCTGCGCCAGCAACTTGCCGCCGTGATAAGCAAAGGCCACCTGCGGCTGCTTATCAGCATCATAAAGAGCCACCAGATCCACCGCCAGGGTTTCGAAGGTGCGGGCGTTGAGGTTGGCCGCCAGATAGGCGGGATCCCGGCTCGCCATGTAGGCGTAGGTATCATCCCACTCAGACCAGTCCTGCCCCAGTATGGTGAGCTGATCCAGTTCGGCCTGCACCACGGCCCTGACCCGCTCTCGGTTGCGCTCCACGCTCAGGCGCTCCAGCTCGCCGAACTTGTTGCCCACCACATAATGGAGGCCGACATAGCCGACCCCCAGCAACAGCAGCAGCGTCAGCACTATGGTCAGCGTAATCTTGCGGCTGATCTTCATCTTTACCCACACTCCCGAACAGGTGACCCATTGAGTTTAATGGATTTTGCCTCGCCATCCGCCTTGTGTGCGAAAAACCTCGCAAGGGCGCTCAGCCCTTCGCCGCGGGGAGAAAACGTCGCCAGGAAAGGTTCATTCGACTCGGCATATGAGCTGTCAAGCCAGCCAAAAATCGCTACAGTGTAACCGTGCCTCAGCGCAAGAGGCGTCACGGAGCCCGTCATGCTCACACCACTCGCTCACCCGCTGCGCAGCGCCCTGCTGCTCACCCCGCTGCTTGGCCTCGGCCAGCCGGCCATGGCCGAGGAGGAGTCGCGGGTGCAACAGCGCGCCAATGCGGTGGTCTCCCTGATGACTTTTACCGTGGTGCCCGACATCACCGCCAGCAACATCAACATCGGCAGCGGCACCAATCAATCCTCGGCCCTCAACATGACCCAGGTCGGCGGCGGCGCCACCATGAGCGAGAGCGTGCCGGTTTATCTGGAAGGGACCCTGGGATTCAGCCGCTACGATCCCCAGTTCGTGATCAGCAACGGCAGCGAGAGCCGCACCCTCCCCACCAAGTGGAACAGCCTGACGGCCACCGGCGGGATCGGCTGGGACATAGGGCTGCACCGGGACAGACACGGCGGCAACCTGGTGCTGCGCCCCATCGGCAACGTGACCCTCGGCACGGTGGCGAGCGATCTGCGCATCGGCAACTGGCTGCTAGGCCAGTACACCGGCAAGAACCTCGACTTTCTCGATGGCGGCCGGCTCGACGTCTATGGCCTCGGCGGCGCCATGATGCTGGACTACGAGCTCTTCTCCCCCACTCAGGACATCGACGCCGAGCTGCGCTACTCCTATCAGCACCTGCAGAGTTTTGGCGGCACCGCCGCCAGCGTGACCGGCCAGGCCAACGCCGAGAATCTCGGCCTCTATCTGCGCCGCCGCGCCCCCATCGGCAATCTGACGCTGCTGGGCAAACCCGTGCGCTACGTGATGGAGGGGGCCCGCACCGAATACCTGGGCGAACAGCGCGGCCTGCTCGGCTTCAACTCACTCAACTCCCTCGGCCTCGGGCTGGAGCTCGACAGCAGCAAGTACGATATCTTCGTCACCCGCACCCGGCTGGTGGCCCGCTATATGTTCAGCCACAACACCAGCGGCTACGGCGTCGGGCTGGCGATGAGCTTCTAGGCCACTCCCTGCGGCTTCTTCCCTCTCTATCACTGGCACAAGAGTAGTGATGAGCAACTCAGTTAGTGCAAGCGGTCACACATTCCCTCTGTTCAACTCGCTACAGTAGTTCACTTCGGCACCCCATTTTCCGGATGGCACCAATCCTGTGGTGCCACACCAGGCTCACGCCAATCAGAGTGCACCGTCGCCAGAGTGGTATCGGGAGCGAGGAGAGATGACATGGACGTTACCGCCCTGATGGCCGTTCTGCTGAACCAACTCTGGTTTCTTCTGCCAGTGCTGTTGATTGCCACCCTGATCAAAACACCCTGGTTCAAGGGGATGATCGGGGAGTGGTTTATCAATCTCAGCCTCCGTCTCTTTCTCGACAAGCAGGAATATCACCTGCTCAAGGACGTGACCCTGCCCACCCCGCAGGGCACGACCCAGATAGACCATGTGCTGGTGTCACGCTTCGGGGTCTTCGTGATAGAGACCAAAAACATAAAGGGGTGGATATTCGGCAATCCTGCCCATAAGAGCTGGACCCAGCAGATCTATCGCCGCAGGCACAGTTTTCAAAATCCCCTGCGCCAGAACTATCTGCATGTGATGACCCTCAGATCCCTGCTTGGGCTGGCGGATCACCAGCTTCACTCCATCATCTACTTCATTGGCGACTGCACTTTCAAAACCCCCATGCCGGACAACGTGATGAACCGCGGGCTCATTCGTTATATCAAAGGCAAAACCACACCGGTTTTGACACCTGCCGAAGTCACCCGGGTTATCGACACCATCCAGCGGGGACGACTGGCCGCCAATTGGCAGACCCACAGACAGCATGTCACCCAGCTCAAGGCTCGGCACGGAGTTGCCACCCAGCCTGTACCCGCCAGCATACCGACCTATCACAGCCCTTCACCACCAGCGGCCATCCATCAGGCAAACTGCCAGTGCCCCATGTGCCCCAACTGCGGCAACCCCATGGTGCTGCGCACCGCCAGTCGAAGCGACAACAAGGGAAACCAGTTCTGGGGATGCAGTGACTTCCCGAAATGCAGGGGGACCATAGCGCTGATGAAGTAGAGGGGGAAACAAAACGACGGGGGCATAAGACAAAGGCGGCCAATTGGCCGCCTTTGTTACTTTTAGCAATCAGCGGATCGTCGCCATCTTCTGCACGCAGCGCTGCTCGCGCTCATCCACCCGCTTGGCAAACCAGGCGGTGGTGAGGTTGCGGGTGATCTTGGGGCTTTTCAGCTGGATGCCAGGCAGGATGGCGCGGGGCAGCCGCTTGCCCGCCTGCTTGTCGGCCAGGGTGAAGACCCTGTGGTAGAGGTCGCTCTGGGCAAAGTCGCTGCTGTCGCCGAGCTTGAGGCTCTGGTGGATGGCCTGCTTGCTCATGCTGAGCTGGCCGGCGATGGCATGAACCGCGAGCTCGGTCTTGCCCGGCAGATCGGAGTCGTAACGAATGAGATCCCCGTCCAGCGCCAGGGTCTTGCCACTCAGCCGGCTCACTGCGGCCTGGAAGGCGGCATTGCGGCTCGCATACCAGCCCGCATTGAAGTCGGCGAAGCGATAGAGGGTGTCGGGGTAGTCGGCCAGGTAGCCGAAGATGTGCTTGGTGCCGAACCAGATGCCGCCGCGGCGGGTGAACACCTCGTGGCGAATGGAATCCTTGACCGGATAGGGGTAGCCGCGGGTGTTGGCCTCGGCAAAGGCGACGCTCACCTGCATGGGGCCGCCGGTGCGCACCGGGTTCATGTTGCCAAAGAGCTGCTTGCCCATCGGCACCTCCCCGATCATGTCTTCAAAGATCTCGCTCATCTCCCGCTCGGTACGCAACTTGTCGATGCGCTCGGCGTAGGTCTTGCCGGTGGGGGATTTGATGGAAAGCGCTGTGCGCACCACAAACTCAGGGATCAGCAGCTTGCCGGCGCGGGCATTGATCTCCTTCCAGGCTATCTTGCCAAGGCCCGGCACCACGGGGTCGGCCTGGTAGGTTGCCTCCTGCTCGGCCACCGCCAGCACGGTACAGACGTTGTGATCGCTCACCGTCAGCCCCTGACTGGTAAGCGCCGTCACCACGTCGTTGGCCCAGCCCGGCTTGTCCACCACGTTGCGCGGCAGGAAGGTGACGATACGGCTCTTCATGTCGGCCGGCTTTTGCGGCTGCATCGCCTTGGGAATGGGACGCCCCGCCGGGGTCACCGAGCTCGACGGCGTGGCCGGTGCAGGCGGCTCGCTGGCACAACCGGCGAGCAGCAAGGCAAGAGAGAGGGGGGCCAGCAGCGGGACCAGATAATGACGACGGACGATGAGATGAGACATGAATGCTTCCCGGTAGATGAGGCGCCCAGCCCCTACAGAGGGTATCCGGACGCAGACAGGCAGGGCATTGTAGAGGATTGAGGCGGGGAGCAGAAGCCATCAATGACAAGGCCCCCGCCTGCGTGACGAGGGCCCCGGGGGGGATTTGGCGCCGGGATCAGGCGCTCTGGCGCAGCGCCTCTATCTGGGCGGCGCCATTGATCACCGCCTGCAGGGAGGCGCTGACCACGTCGCGGCCGATGGCTACCCCACAGGTGCGGGTCCCATCGACGCTCAGCAGCACGTAGGCGGCGGCGCGAGACTCGGTGCCGGCGCTCAAGGCGTGCTCGGAGTAGTCCAGCACGTCGATGTGCATGCCGGTCTGGCGTTGCCAGCCGTTGACCAGGGCCGTGATGGCCCCCTCCCCCTCGCCACTAAGCTGCAGGGTGCCCGCCGGGGTCTGCAGCTCGAGGCGCAAACTCTCTTGGCTGTCGCGACCAAGCTGGAAGCGACCGATGCGATAACCGTGGGCAGGCTCGAGGTAGTGGCGCTCGAACAGGGTGCGGATCTGCTCCGGGCTGATTTCGCTGCTGCTGGCTTCGGCCTGCGCCTGAACCCGGCGGCTGAAGTCAATTTGCAGCCAGCGCGGCAGTTGCAGACCGAGGTCGCGCTCCAGCAGGTAGGTGACGCCCCCCTTGCCGGACTGGCTGTTGATGCGGATCACCGCCTCGTAACTGCGGCCCAGATCGGCGGGGTCTATGGGCAGGTAAGCCACGTCCCAGTAGTGGTCCGGTTTTTCTGCCGCTAGGGATTTGCGGATGGCATCCTGGTGGCTGCCGGAAAACGCCGTGTAGACCAGCTCGCCGGCATAGGGGTGGCGCGGGTGCAGGGCAATCTGGGTGCAGGCCCCGACGGTTGCGACGATGGCATCCATGTCGGAGAGGTTGAGCTCTGGGTCGATCCCCTGGCTATAGAGGTTCATGGCCATGGTGACGATGTCCATGTTGCCGGTGCGCTCGCCGTTACCGAGCAGGGTGCCCTCGATGCGATCCGCCCCCGCCAGCACCGCCAGCTCGGCGGCGGCCACTCCGCAGCCCCGATCGTTGTGGGTGTGGATGGAGATGCTCACCTCGGGCCGCGCCTTCAAATTGCGGCAGAACCACTCCACCTGATCGGCAAACACGTTGGGGGTGCTCACCTCTACCGTGGCGGGCAGATTCAGGATCATGGGGCGGGCTGCGCTGCGCCACTCATCGATGACGGCGTCACACACCTCGACGGCGAACTCTACCTCGGTGCTGCTGAAACTCTCCGGCGAGTACTGAAAGCTCCACTCGGTGCCCGGATTGCGGGCCGCATACTCGCGCACCCAGCGCGCCCCCTGCACCGCGATGGCCTTGACCCCGTCGCGCCCTGAGTTGAACACATAGTTGCGCTGGGTCGGGTTGACCGAGTTGTAGACATGGACGATGGCCCGCTTGGCCCCCTTGAGGGCCTCGAAGGTACGGGCAATCAGATCTTCGCGCGCCTGAACCAGCACCTGGATGGTGACGTCATCGGGGATGAGGTTGCGGTCGATAAGCTCGCGCACGAAGTCGAAATCGGGCTGGGAGGCTGCCGGAAAGCCAACCTCGATGTGCTTGAAGCCGATGTGCACCATCAGCGCCCACATCTGCAGCTTCTGGGCCACCGTCATCGGCTCGACCAGCGCCTGGTTGCCGTCGCGCAGGTCCACGGCGCACCAGAGCGGAGCCCGTTCCAGCACCCGGTTGGGCCACTGACGATCCGCCAGATTGATGACGGGGGCGCGGCGGTATTTGCGATGATCGAAGCTCATATTCTGATTCCCTTGGCTGATAGACGAACGGCCGACTGGCGGCTGACAGAGGGACGAAGAGAGGGAAGCGGGGCGGCGCGATAACGCCGGCCCTGACGAGTCGCGAGGCGATAAGCCCACGCCCGGTATCCTGTGGCCCTTCCCGATAAGAAGGACCGGCCGCACAACCCGATAAGGCTGCGGGCCCGATCTACTCGCCCCTGCATCGGCAGGCGCAGACGATCTGGTCGTTGACTCCTGTGACGAGAACCCAGTATAGAGAGGCGACGCAGGCGAGAGATTGCAAAGAGCGCTGTAAAATACATCTATTGCACAATCATTGTGATGTTTTATCTGATTATTGAGTGACTCTCTCCCCAAGGTTCCCTGACCAGGCATTTTCCCCTCTGTCCCGCAGCCTTCGGCCAATAAAAAACCCCGCCATCGCTGGCGGGGGTTTTATCGGGTCACGAAGGAGGCGTCCCTCCTTCATCACGCGCTCTTAGCGGCTTTTCAGCTGGCTCTCGACCTTCTGGTGCAGCTCCTGCACCGAGCTCACGTTGGCGGTAGCATCGACAGTGATGGCCATGCAGGTGGCGAACGCGGCGTGCAGCGTGGTGGTGTAAGCCACCTTGTGCTGCAGGGCGCCACGGCGCAGCTGCTTGGAGTCCTCGATGGCGCGGCGGCCCTCGGCGGTGTTGACGATGTAGGTGTACTCGCCATTCTTGATGCGATCCAGAATGTGCGGACGGCCTTCGTGCACCTTGTTGACCAGACGCGGGTTGATGCTCGCCTCACCCAGGGTCACCGCAGTGCCGTGAGTGGCGTCGAGGTCATAGCCCAGCTCCAGCAGCTTGGCGGCCAGGTTGACCACCCGCTCCTTGTCGCCGTGGCGCACGGAGAGCAGGGCGCGACCTTCGCGCGGCACCTGGTGACCGGCCCCCAGCTGCGCCTTGGCATAGGCCTCGGCAAAGCTGCTGCCCACGCCCATCACTTCACCGGTGGAGCGCATCTCCGGCCCCAGCAGCGGGTCGACACCCGGGAACTTGGCGAACGGCAGCACTACCTCTTTCACCGAGTAGTAGGGCGGGATGATCTCGCTGGTGAAGCCCTGCTCTTTCAGGCTCTGACCGGCCATGACGCGGGCGGCGATCTTGGCGAGCGGCGCGCCGGTCGCCTTGGAGACGAAGGGCACGGTACGGGCGGCACGGGGGTTCACCTCGATGAGGTAGATCTCGTTGTCCTTGACCGCGAACTGCACGTTCATCAGGCCCACTACGCCAAGCTCCAGCGCCAGTTTGCGCACCTGCTCGCGCATCTCGTCCTGGATGGCCTTGGACAGGGTGTAGGGCGGCAGGGAGCAGGCGGAGTCACCGGAGTGGATACCGGCCTGTTCGATGTGCTCCATGATGCCGCCGATGACCACATCCACGCCATCGCAGATGGCGTCCACATCCACCTCGGTGGCGTCGTCCAGGAAGCGGTCCAGCAGTACCGGCGATTCGTTGGAGACGCTCACCGCCTCGGCGAAGTAGCGGCGCAGATCCTGCTCGTCATAGACGATCTCCATGGCGCGACCACCCAACACGTAGGAGGGGCGAACCACCAGCGGGTAGGTGATGCGCTCGGCGGTCAGCACCGCCTGCTCCAGGGCAGTGACAGTGCCGTTTTCCGGCTGCTTGAGCCCCAGACGCTCGACGGCGGACTGGAAGCGCTCGCGGTCTTCGGCGCGGTCGATGGCATCCGGGCTGGTCCCGATGACCGGCACGCCGTTCGCTTCCAGGGCGCGAGCCAGTTTCAGCGGAGTCTGGCCGCCGTACTGGACGATGACGCCCTTGGGCTGCTCGACCCGCACGATTTCCAGCACGTCTTCCAGGGTGACCGGCTCGAAGTAGAGGCGGTCGGAGGTGTCGTAGTCGGTGGAGACGGTTTCCGGGTTGCAGTTGACCATGATGGTCTCGTAACCGTCTTCGCGCAGGGCCAGCGCCGCGTGTACGCAGCAGTAGTCGAACTCGATGCCCTGACCGATACGGTTCGGGCCGCCACCGATGACCATGATCTTGTCGCGGTTGGTGGGGTTCGCCTCGCACTCCTCGTCATAGCTGGAGTACATGTAGGCGGTGTTGGTGGCGAACTCGGCGGCGCAGGTATCGACCCGTTTGTAGACCGGGAAGATGTTGTGGCGGGCACGCAGCTTGCGCACTTCCCCTTCGGCCACGCCGAGGATCTTGGCCAGACGCGCATCGGAGAAGCCCTTGCGCTTCAGCGCCCGCAGGAAATCGGCATCAAGACCCGCCATGCCGCGCTCTTTCACCTGCTCTTCCAGCTTCACCAGCTCTTCAATCTGCACCAGGAACCAGGGGTCAATCTTGGTCAGGCGGAATACGCCGTCCATGGAGAGACCGGCGCGGAACGCATCGGCGATGTAGAAGATGCGATCGCTGCCGGCATCCTGCAACTCGTGACGGATGCGGGTCAGGGCGTCAGGGGCGTTGAGATCCAGCATGGGGTCAAAACCGCTCTTGCCGGTCTCGAGGCCGCGCAGGGCCTTGTGCAGGGACTCCTGGAAGTTGCGGCCGATGGCCATCACTTCACCGACGGACTTCATCTGGGTGGTCAGACGGTCGTTGGCGCCGGCGAACTTCTCGAAGTTGAAGCGCGGTACCTTGGTGACCACGTAGTCGATGGCCGGCTCGAAGGAGGCCGGGGTACGACCGCCGGTGATGTCGTTCATCAGCTCGTCCAGGGTGTAACCGATGGCGAGCTTGGCGGCGATCTTGGCGATGGGGAAGCCGGTCGCCTTGGAGGCGAGCGCGGAGGAGCGGGAGACCCGCGGGTTCATCTCGATGATGACCATGCGGCCATCTTTGGGGTTGATGCCGAACTGGACGTTGGAGCCGCCGGTCTCGACGCCGATCTCGCGCAGCACCGCCATGGAGGCGTTGCGCATGATCTGGTACTCCTTGTCGGTCAGCGTCTGGGCTGGCGCGACCGTGATGGAGTCACCGGTGTGGATGCCCATGGGGTCGAAGTTCTCGATGGCGCAGACGATGATGCAGTTGTCGTTGCGATCCCGCACCACCTCCATCTCGTACTCTTTCCAGCCGATCAGCGACTCGTCGATGAGCAGCTCTTTGGTCGGCGACAGATCCAGGCCGCGCTCGCAGATCTCGACGAACTCTTCGGTGTTGTAGGCGATGCCGCCACCGGAGCCACCCATGGTGAAGGAGGGACGGATGATGCAGGGGAAGCCCACTTCCGCCTGTACCTTCCACGCCTCTTCCATGTTGTGGGCGATGCCGGCGCGCGGGCACTCCAGGCCGATGCTGCGCATCGCCTTGTCAAAGCGGGAGCGGTCTTCGGCCTTGTCGATGGCGTCGGCGGTGGCACCGATCATCTCGACGCCGAATTCGGCCAGCACGCCGTGTTTCTCCAGATCCAGTGCGCAGTTCAGTGCGGTCTGGCCGCCCATGGTGGGCAGGATGGCGTCCGGGCGCTCTTTCTTGATGATCTCGCGCACCACTTCCCAGGTGATGGGCTCGATGTAGGTGGCGTCGGCCATCTCCGGGTCGGTCATGATGGTGGCCGGGTTGGAGTTCACCAGGATGACGCGGTAGCCCTCCTCGCGCAGGGCCTTGCACGCCTGGGCGCCGGAGTAGTCGAATTCGCAGGCCTGGCCGATGACGATGGGGCCGGCGCCGAGGATCAGGATGCTCTGAAGGTCGTTACGTTTTGGCATGGCTCTCTTTATCCTCTTAGGCGCGATACTGCTTAATCAATTCAATAAAGTGGTCGAACAGACCGGCACAGTCGTGCGGGCCCGGGCTCGCTTCGGGGTGACCCTGGAAGCTGAAGGCCGGACGGTCGGTGCGATGGATGCCCTGCAGGGACCCATCGAACAGGGAGACGTGGGTGGCGCGCAGGCACTCCGGCAGGCTGTTCTCGTCCACCGCGAAGCCGTGGTTCTGGGCGGTGATCATCACTGTGTTGTCGTCCAGGCTCTTCACCGGGTGGTTGGCACCGTGGTGGCCAAACTTCATCTTGACGGTCTTGGCACCGGAGGCGAGACCCAGCAGCTGGTGACCCAGGCAGATGCCAAACACCGGGGTGTTGGTATCAAGGAAGGTCTTGATGGCCTCGATGGCGTAGTCGCACGGCTCGGGGTCACCTGGGCCGTTGGAGAGGAAGATGCCATCCGGGTTCAGCGCCAGTACCTCGGCAGCCGGAGTCTTGGCCGGCACCACGGTCAGGCGGCAGCCGCGGTCCACCAGCATGCGCAGTATGTTGCGCTTGACGCCAAAGTCGTAGGCCACCACGTGGTATTTGAGCTGGTCGGCATCCGGGGTGACGTGCCCCTTGCCGAGCTGCCAGCTCCCTTCGGTCCAGTTGTACGCCTCGCCAACCGTGACCTCTTTGGCCAGATCCATCCCCTTCAGACCGGGGAAGGCGCGCGCCTGTTCGAGGGCATAGGCTTCATCAACCTGTTTCCCGGCCAGAATGCAGCCAGCCTGAGCGCCTTTCTCGCGCAGGATGCGGGTCAGTTTGCGGGTGTCGATGTCGGCGATGCCAACGATGTTGTGGGACTTGAGGTAATCGGAGAGGGATTGCTGATTGCGGAAATTGGAGGCAAGTATCGGAAGGTCCCGGATGATCAATCCCTGAGCGTGGATTTGACTGGACTCTTCATCTTCGCTGTTGGTGCCGGTGTTGCCTATATGGGGGTAAGTGAGGGTGACTATCTGACGGGAATAAGAGGGATCGGTGAGGATTTCCTGATAGCCCGTCATCGACGTATTGAAAACCACTTCACCAACGGAACATCCCTCGGCGCCTATCGACACGCCTTTGAACACAGTTCCATCTTCCAGCACTAGCAATGCAGTGTGATTCAAGACAACCTCCAGTTATTTAGCTTTAAATTCAGCAATTTACCTGGGTGTTGCGGGCTCGGTTCCGGCCTTGGACAGGACTCGAACCCGGCAGATTTCTGGCAAATTGGGCGCATTTTACTTAAAAACGATCGCATTTCAACGTCTTTTCTCATTCGAAATGCATCTA